>JACPYZ010000031.1 GCA_016195765.1 Candidatus Curtissbacteria bacterium
CAGGTAAAAATAGAAATGCAGTTCTTGCCCGATGTTTACGTTGATTGTGAAGTTTGTAATGGCAAACGCTATAACGAAGAAGCTTTAGAAATTCACTACAAAGACAAAAATATTTCCGAAGTTTTAGATATGACCGTGGAAGACGCCCTTAAATACTTTGAACATATTCCGCAAATCCATTCAAAACTAGAAACAATTTACGATGTTGGTTTGGGCTATATTCGCCTGGGCCAACCAGCTCCAACTCTTTCTGGTGGGGAAGCCCAGCGTGTAAAACTGGCAACCGAACTCAGCAAACGCGCAACCGGAAGAACGATGTACATTTTGGACGAACCAACAACTGGCTTGCACTTTGCAGATATTGAACGATTGCTTCTAATCTTGCGTCGTCTTGCCAGCCAAGGTAACACAGTTGTGGTTATTGAACACAACATGGACGTTATTAAAAATGCCGATTGGATCATTGATCTTGGTCCTGAAGGTGGCGATGGCGGGGGCCAACTGGTTGCAACCGGCACTCCTCAAGAAATTGCTCAACTTAAGGACTCCTACACCGGCGTCTTTCTAAAGCGCGAACTCTCCCGAGCCTGATACAATCAGCATGTGACATCATTCGAACACGGCCTATATGGCGGGGCGATTGCATACGCAGTTAGTCCAAGCATGTTTTGGTGGGGAGTATTCTTCGCGATTGCGCCGGATATCCCATACATCGTACTTGGAATATACTCAGGAGGCTTAAACAAAATCGTCAAAAGAACTTTAAAAGGCGGTAAGGATGATTTACCAGAATATGTTTATAAAGTCTATGATGTCACGCACAGCTTCATAACAACTTTTATTCTTCTATTTGTTTTATACGTTTTTGACAAAAATCTCATAGTTCTCTCAATCTGCTACGGATCGCACATAGTTCTTGATATCCCATTTCATGACAGTCGCTTTTCTACCCGTTTTTTGTATCCCATAAGCAACTTTCACATCTCTGGGTATTCTGAGACTAAACATAAATGGGTTATTTTTGCACAATACCCAATAATTTTTGTAGTCTATTTTTTGTTGTTTAGATCAAAGCTTGGACTATAAATATCAATTCTTGATACTTTCTACCTAATACTTAATACTAGATACTACATACAAAGTAATGCGCAAACTGCTCCTTAGCTTTCTCTTTTTCAGTCTACTGTCCACCGTCTACGGTCTACTGTCTACAGTTCATGCGGCGGGGGAATTCGAAACTTCTTACAACGTCCAGTACCAAATAGACGACACCGGCAAGGCTATTGTCAACCAAAAAATCACCCTTAAAAATAAAACGACAAACTTTTATGCCGACAAGTTTGAACTCAAGATTGGTTCAACAAAAGTAGAAAACGTCAAGGCAGCAGACACTGCCGGTCCCTTACAAACCGAAGTAAAATTTGAAAACAACTTAACCACAATCGCCGTTAAATTTAACCAGAAAGTAATCGGCATCGAAAAAACTTTGCCTTGGACACTTTCTTACGAATCAAACGAACTTGCGAGCCGTTCCGGGCAAATTTGGGAAGTTTCTATCCCAAGGCTTGCTAAATCTGACGATATTGGCACGTACGACGCCACAGTTTCTGTACCAACAACTTTCGGTCCAGTTGCCTTTGCTGTACCTAACCCGATAACTAGCGCAAAAACTGGGGCGACGCAACAATATTCCTTTAATAAGGACCAATTAGAGCTTTCTGGTATTGCCATGTCTTTTGGCACCAAGCAAGTTTTTAGTTTTTCACTGAACTACTATTTAGAAAATCGCAATTTGACTGCTCAAACCCAAGAAATCGCTCTACCTCCAGATAGTAACTATCAAAAAATTGTTCTGCAGAAACTTGAACCCGCACCGCTTGATGTCATTGTAGACAGCGATAACAACTTCAAAGCCCTTTATAAATTGGAACCCAAAACCGATTTGAATATTAAAGCAGAAGGTTACGTTGAGGTGTTCAGCCAACCCTTTCGTAACATTTATGAAAAATTAACTCCTGCTCAAAAACAAAAGTACACCGAAGCCCAAAGATATTGGGAAACAGACAACAACTTTATTAAAACGAAAGCCGAAGAGCTTAAAACTCCCGAAGCAATATATAAATTTGTAAGTACATACTTGAGTTACAACGAAGATCGCTTGAAGCAGGCAAAGCTCGAGCGCAAAGGTGCAGCCGCTGCCGCGCTTTCACCAAAAGACGCTGTCTGTACCGAATTTACAGATTTATTTATAGCGCTAGCAAGAAGCGCCGGAATACCAGCCAGGGAAGTAGAAGGTTATGCCTATACCCAAAACGAACGCTTAAGGCCGCTTTCTTTAACATTGCAAAACGGTGATATTTTGCATGCCTGGCCAGAATACTGGGACGATAAACTCGGTTGGGTGCAGGTAGACCCGACATGGGGTTCAACTTCCGGCGGTTTGGATTATTTTAACAAGCTCGACTTTAACCATATTACATTTGTAGAGCGCGGCATTTCTTCTGTCTCGCCGTTTCCCGCCGGCAGTTATAAAAAACCCGGCCAAGGAAACACTAAAGACGTCAACATTAATTTTGCTGTTGAATTGCCAAACATCACAGCCACACCTTCTCTTAACTTAATTTTTCCAAAACCTATTCTGGCGGGCATTCCCACAAAAGTAACTGCTGAAGTTAAAAATATTGGGACCAGTTCCATTATTAGTGAAGACTTAATATTGCGCACCCAAGCACTTAAAAAAACTGGTGGCTTTGAAAGCCCAAGTGGCGGCACAAACGAACACGAAAGTATTCAAAAAATTTACATTCTGCCGCCTTTTGCAAACAGGAGTTATCAGTTTACATTGCAGGGCACCAATTTCTGGCAAAAAATAGGCGATACCCTAGTTTTGTCGTACTTTAATAGTCAGATTTCGGCCCCAGTCGAAGTAATACCTATTTATAGCTTGGTATTTTTGCAGAGTTTCTTAATCGTGCTTGTTATTGCCATATTTTTAATTCTGGCAGGCTTATTTCTATATAAAAAATTCGGCAATAAACACCCAAAATTTCCTCCGCATAAAATACCTAAACTTTTTCAGTAGCAACAAAGTAAGGTAAAATTCGCCTTATGGATATTAGATCTAAAATTCGTGCTTTGCCTCAAAACCCAGGTGTCTACCAGTTTTATGACAAGGACGGGCAACTACTTTACGTTGGTAAATCGATAAACATTAAAAAAAGGGTTGCCTCATACTTTGCAAGCAAAGATTTAGGGCCAAAAACAACACGACTGGTGGAAAACATCGCAGACGTTAAATTTATTAAAGTTTTTTCCGAATTTGAAGCGCTTATGCTTGAAAGCGATCTGATTCGCGAAAATAAACCTTTTTACAACATAATCGCCAAAGACGACAAAAGTCCAATTTATATAAAGATTACAAAAGATGAGATACCACAAATTACCTTAAGCCGCAAAGCAGAATTTACAAAAGGCGCCTGGATTAAAGGCCCATTTCCATCTGTAAAAATGACGAAGCAAATCCTAAAACACGTCCGCAGAATTTTTCCATACTGCCAGCACAAAAACCCTAAAAAACCTTGCCTTTATGTTCATCTAGGTCTTTGTCCTTATCCATACCGTGACGAAGCCAGCCGCGAAAGCTACAAGCATACCATTTCTCGTATCAAGCTTTTATTAAGTGGCAAATTGCACATCTTACAAAAGGATTTAACAAGCCAAATGAAAGTTTATTCACAAGAGCAAGAGTACGAAAAAGCCGCCGACATTAAAAGAAAACTGCAATACCTTGAATATCTAACAATGGAATTTCGTGACCCTAAGGAATTTTTAGGTTCCCCGGGTTTGGTTGATGACTATATTCAAAAAAGGGTAGATGAGCTGCAAAAGGTTTTAGATATACATGAAAAGCTTAACCGGATTGAATGCTACGATATTTCCAACATTCAAGGCACGAACGCTACAGGTTCTATGGTCGTTTTTACAAACGGGGTTGCCGACAAATCGCAGTATCGTCGATTTAAAGTCAGGGTAATTGATACGCCGAATGATTTTTTAATGATGAGGGAAGTTTTAACACGGAGGCTTGGAGCACACCGTTTTGCCATCACCTATCACAGAAAACTACGTTCAATGAACTTTGTAGAAAAGTTAAAAAAGTAATTTCTTGCATTGAGAAACTAAATACTAGATACTAAATTCTAGATATCAAATTCTGCCCATGAAACATTACTTGCGGAAGCTAATCATTGTTTTCATATCTCTTTACGTAGCCTACTCGTTGATCCCCACCATAAAGCTTGGTAACGACCCTAAAAATCTGGCCTTTGTAATAGGCAGCTTTTTCCTGGCATCTATTTTTATAAAACCTTTCTTTTCCTTGGTGCTTTTGCCGATTAACTTTATGACAATCAGCCTAATTTCTCTGGCTCTAAACATTGCAATTATTTTTGCACTAATTAGTTTTTTACCTGGCTTAGGTGTTGAAGCTTACAACTTTCCGGGTGCAAACCTAAGCGGTATTATTTTAGAACCTATCTCACTGAACAAGGTTGCCACAATTGTCGCAGTCGGCTTCATAATCACCGTCGTGCAGAAAGTTCTACATATTCTTTTTGATTGAACTTTCACCTATCCCACAAAAGGTGACACCGCATGCTCTCCCATAGTAAAATGGGCTTTATGCTTAAAACGTTCTTAAAGCATTATTTTGAACTTCCCACGGCAAACAAAAGAATCGCTTGTTTGGGTGGTGGAGTAGGCACGGCCCAAGTCCTCAAGGGTCTGAAGCAAGAACAATACAATGTGAGTGCAATTGTCAGTATGGCTGACGATGGCGGCTCAGCAGGCCGCGTTAGACCCTAAGCGATATTTATGAAGGTGACACAAACAAAGCCCTTGTTGAATTTTCTAAAATAATTTCTTCAAGCGGAGAAGTATTACCGGCAACCCTTGGCGATGTTAACATCTGGGCACAAACAACAGACGGCAAAAAAGTAGTCGGCGAGCAAAACATTGATCTTGGTAACTACAACACGAAAGTCAAAACCCTAAAAAAAGTTTTCCTTAACCCACCAGACGTTAAAGCTTACGAACCGGCACTTGCTGCCATTAATGCAGCAGACGCAATAATTGTTGGCCCTGGCGACCTTTTTAGTACGGTTTTACCAGTGCTTATTGTGCCTCAAATAAAAAAGGCTTTTCTAAAAAGCAAAGCTTTAAAAATCTTTTTAATTAATGTTGCCAATAAACCATTTGAAACAACCCACTTTAAGGTATCTGACTATCTAAAAGCTTTGAAAGACCAC
>JACPYZ010000032.1 GCA_016195765.1 Candidatus Curtissbacteria bacterium
ACGGAATGCTAGAAAAACAGTTCAGAAAATATTACGAAATTGCCTCAAGGAAAAAAGAAGCAACAGGTGAAGGTTTGCTAAGCCTTTTAGAAAGAAGACTCGATAATGTTATCTACCGTATCGGACTTGCTACAAACCGTAGACAGGCAAGACAGCTGGTTTCTCATGGTCACGTTATGGTTAATGATAAAAAGGTGACGATTCCTTCGTTTAGTGTTAAAATAAACGACGTTATTACGCTTACGCCCAAAGCGGCAAATCTTAGTTTCATCAAAAAATTACAAGAAGAAAACAAAGACGCAAGTCTTGTTTCATGGTTGGAGAAAAAAGCATTGGTAGGTAAAGTGAAAGATTTACCAAAAAGAGAAGATATAGAATTTGATGTTAACGAACAATTGATAGTTGAATACTACTCTCGATGATAAAAGAAACTATAAATATATTTGCAATTAAAATTTTATCAAGCTTTGCTTGTGAAATTTTTTCCGAAAAGGGAAAGAAAAATATTAAAGAGAAAACCGTTAGGTTGTCTCTTTAAAGCGAAAAAGGAGGTGAAGTAGAACACATGACTGATTTATCATTATTAACAGTTCAAACAGAAAAAGAAACAAACGATTACGGAAAATTTAATATCGAACCTTTAGCTCAAGGTTATGGTCACACAATTGGTAATTCTCTAAGAAGAGTTCTTTTAGGTTCACTTCCAGGAGCATCAATAACACAAGTTAAAGTTGCTAATGTTAGACACCAATTTTCGACCCTACCTGGTATGTCAGAAGACATAGTAGAGTTTATTTTGAATCTTAAAAAAGTAAGACTTAAGTTGTCTTCAAATAAACAATTCAAACTAAGCTTAGAATTAAAAGGACCGAAAGAAGTTAAAGCAAGCGATATTGAAGTTGAAGCAGGTGTCGAAATTATAAATGGTGATCTAGTTCTTGCACATCTTGCAGACGATAAAGCAAAATTATCATGCAAATTAATTGCAGAATCAGGAACCGGTTATTCTCTTGGAGACGAGAGGAAAACTGGCGAGATTGGTGTAATTCCAATCGACGCAAACTTTTCACCAGTTATCCTAGTTAACTATAAAGTTGATGCTACACGTGTAGGTAGGGTAACAAATTTTGACAAGCTATCGCTGGAAATCACGACAGACGGAACAATTAAACCATCAGACGCATTAAAACATGCATCTAAGATTTTAGTTGACCATTTTGCAACAATTCTTGAACCGCCAACAACTGCTAAGAAACCAAAAACAGACGAAGTAATTCCTCCAAGCGAAGAGATATTAAAAACTTCTCTCGAAGAATTAGATTTACCTGTTAGGTTAACAAATAGCTTGAAAAGCGGAAAGATAGAAACAATTGGTGATTTCTTGACCAGAGACAAAAAGGAACTTCTCAAAATGAAAAACATGGGTCCAAAATCCATTGCTCAAGTAGAAGAGAAGTTAAGAGAAAAAGGGGTAAACATTTAATGAGGCACCATGTCTTTGGCCGCAAACTCGGACGCGATATTAACTCGCGACATGCGCTATTGAGGAATTTGGCCTCCTCAATAATGGTAAGTGGTTACGTGGTAACAACCGAGACCAAGGCCAAATTTGCAAAAAGTTATATTGAAAAAATAATAAGAAATAGCCAGAAAAACTCCCTAGCACTTCAAAGGAGTATCGCATCAGAGCTGGAAAAGAAAGCCTTTATAAGGCTTGTTAATGAAATCGGTCCAGGATTTGCAGATAGAAATGGTGGTTACACCAGACTTACGCGAATTAGACCTCGCAAAGGCGATGGAGCAATTCTTGCAAAATTGGAACTCTTAAACTGGGACACAACTAAGGCAAAGGCGCCTGCTGTTAGCCAAAGAAGTTAAGTTGTCTGGTAAAAAAGAGATCCAGAAAAATTATTATCACCATTCAGGATATCCAGGTGGATTAAAAACTCAAAATGCTTCACAAGTCAGAGCAAAAAGGCCAGAGTCAATTATTCGTCATGCAGTAGTTGGTATGTTACCAAGAAATAAAATCGGTAAAGCAATGGTTAAAAAATTATACGTTTATGCTCAAAGTGAACACCCTTTCGGAAACAAAATAAAACAATAAAATGGCAGAAAAAAATCCATACACAAGCACACACGGCAGACGCAAAGGCGCAGTTGCCAGGGCAAGGCTTTTTAAAGGTCGAGGCATAACGACTGTAAACGGTAAACCTTATGAAGAATATTTTCCAAGTGTTGTTGCGCAATCCAAAATAAATAAACTATTTGGTTTGCTAAAAGAAGCCGGCGATCATTATTTAACAATAAGAGTCGATGGTTCCGGAAAAAACAGTCAACTAACCGCGGTTATTCATAGTATTGCCAGAACCTATACTTTGGAAAATAAAGATTTTCGTCCAACAATAAAAAAAGCAGGGTACTTAACCCGTGATCCCAGGGTCAGAGAAAGACGTAAATTTGGTAAAGCTCAAAAAGCTCGCAAAGGCAAACAGTCTCCAAAGCGTTAAGCCGCTGGTTTTCTTGTTTTCAACTGGGAAATATTATCAAGCCTTCTGGCAATCGTATTCTTAATCGGTGTGGGGGTGGCAGGATTCTCCATAGTTGGTGCTGTGACTGGCTGTTGAGCTTTTTTAGCTTCTATATTTGCAAGATGACCCTTTATCGCCTCAAGTCTAGTGTGGTCAGCAGAAACTGCATAGCCACCATCAATGGCAGATCTTATCTGGGCTTCGTTTTGTCTTAAACCAGCTTCTTGAGCATCGTCGTTTTGAGCAGGATTGGCGGGCATACTCGCAGCGTCCTTATGTGTTATTAAATTTCTTAATCCCTCAAAAAATTTCATTTACTTAACGCTAACGTTTTTTCTTCTTTCTTGTCAAACTTTTTTTGCTTTGGATCTCTTCAATATCCTCAGAAATGTCTTCAACATCCTCACCCAAATCTTCAACATCCTCCTGAATATCTTCAATGTCGTCCCTTGCTTCCTCAAGGGAGGCAGTCGTTCTATTGACAGTCATTTGAATAAATATCGAAAGATAAATTGCTTCCAGTGAAACAGCTGTTGTTAAAATAAGCAGAATTTTATCTGTTTCAACACCAAAAAAACCTAAACCGAAGATGCCGAAAAAAAGTATTGTGTGAATAATGATCGACTACGGGGTTCCTATCCATGCCGTTACCTTTGTAGACAATTTTTCTATTGTGTCGATGCGGTTGGTAACTTTTCTAACCATAAAAATACACCCTCCTTCAGGTGTAAAAATGAAGATCAAACATTGATATACTTAGTTTAACCTATATTAATTGTCTCAAATGGCTATAGGTTTAATCAACCCCTAAGAAAAATGTCGGGGAGGGGAGAATTGAACTCCCGATACTGCACCCCCAGCGCAGTGTGTTACCACTATACTACTCCCCGTAAAGACTTTAATTCTACCAAAAACTAACCAAACACTTGACAGTTCGGGTATTATTCGGGTACTCTCATTACTATGTCTATCACTTGTAATTTTAAAATAACTGTTGTAAAACAAGAGTCAATCTTACTGTCCCCATTTGATGAATAATTCCGACGCTAAAAAACAAGCAATTTTGACTGCCATTTCTCAGATAGAAAAAGCCTACGGTAAAGGTTCAATTATGAAAATGGGTGAATCAATCGGCAAAACAGATATCGAGGCAATCTCAACTGGTATTGTCCCTGTTGATCTAGCTCTTGGAATTGGTGGTCTGCCAAGGGGCAGAATAATAGAAATCTTCGGTCCAGAAGCATCCGGTAAAACTTCACTTAGTCTTTCGGTTATTGCTCAAGCACAAAAAAACGGCGGCAACGCAGCTCTTATAGATGCAGAGCACGCCCTCGATCCGGGGTGGGCGCAGAAGGTAGGGGTCAATCTGGATGACCTTCTGATTTCTCAACCAGATACCGGTGAACAAGCACTAGAAATAACAGAAACTTTAATTCGTTCTGGTGCAGTCGACGTTATTGTTATCGATTCAGTAGCAGCTCTGGTTCCTCGTGCGGAAATAGAAGGCGAGATGGGTGATTCCATAATGGGTGTTCAAGCAAGGTTAATGAGCCAAGCCCTCAGGAAATTAACAGGTGCAATCTATAAATCAAAAACTGTTGCCATATTCACAAATCAACTTCGAGAAAAAATTGGCATTATGTTTGGAAATCCAGAAGTAACACCGGGTGGTCGCGCATTAAAGTTTTACTCGTCGGTAAGGCTCGATGTTCGTAAAATAGACAACATCAAAGAAGGAGATAAAGTTGTCGGTTCGCGTCATAGGGTAAAAGTCGTTAAAAATAAAGTAGCTCCACCGTTTAGAATTGCCGAATACGATATCATGAGCGAAGAGGGAATATCCAAAGAAGGCGGAATATTAGATGTGGGTGTAGAATTTGGAGTTATTACAAAATCAGGCGCTTTTTACAGATGGGGCACAAAATTAATTGGGCAAGGGCGGGAAAGTGCAAAGGAATACTTAAAAGAACACAAAAAAGAAGCTCAGACAATAGAAAAAGAGATCTGGGATAAATCAAAAAATCTCCCAACCAAAAAAGCTATGAAAATGGGCGCCGAAGAAGAGGAAGAAGAAGCGGATGGTATTGAAGTAGCAGCTGTTTAAAGTGCCGCGAGTTTCAAAAATTTCTTCCCAAAAAAAAGCAAAAAGATTCAACGTTTTTTTAGACGGCAAATACGCCTTTAGCACCGGGGAATTATCCCTAATAGAATTTGGTTTAAAACAAAACAAATTAATTTCAAAAGATCTCATAGAAAAAATTGTAAAAAGAGAAAAATCTGCCACTTATCTAGATCTTGCCCTAAGACAACTATCAGTTAGGCCAAGAAGTGAGAAGGAGATAGTAGATTATCTACAGAGAAAAATAGCGTTGTATGAGGGTATTAAATTTCAGGAAGCAAAAGATAGTCCAATCATAAACAACGTTTTGCTTAAATTAAAAAAATACGATTATATCAATGACAAAAAATTTACTGATTGGTTTGTTAAATCAAAATTAAAATCCAATCCAGAAAGCAAAAGACTAATTCAATATAAATTAGCCCAAAAAGGTATTTCAAAAGAAATAATCGGAACATATAAAAATAGAAACTTAGATGACACCAAAAACGCTATCGCTGCAGTTGAAAAGAAAGCAGAAAGATGGAAAAAACTTCCACTTTTAGAATTCAAAAAAAAGATCTACCACTTTCTAAGTTATAGAGGTTACGATTTTGAAACGGTTCAGAAAGCGTTTGCCTTTTATAAAGAGAAAAGGTAAAATTTAAAGGTCTGAACTAAACCAAAGCGGTAAATACCTATGAAAATTTCAATTACCACTTTCACATTCCTCGAAAGAAGTTAAGCCAGAAATTGGCGGTTTTTTCAGATAAATTATGCAAGGTAGATTCGGAAGTCGTGACGATCAAAATAAAAATCCTCAGCGTGTAGTCGTTTCTGTGGGTAAGCCTCAAGGTGGCTCAGGTGATGACCGCGAAATAATTCAAGACGCCAGGGACGAAGCACATCGCATTGTCAAAGCCGCAGAAGACGAAGCAAGAAAAGTTCGTGAACAATCAATTGATATCGAAAAAAGAATTGTTCAAAAAGAAGAGGAACTAGACAGTAAACAAACTCAAACATCCAAACTTCAGTCACAACTCGAATCCGCAATCGAAGCCTACAAAAAACAAGAAGAGGCGCCAAATCAGGTAAGGCAAGATCTCATTAAAAAGTTAGAAAAAGTATCTTCTCTTACAAGGGAAGAAGGTAAAAAGCTGATTTTGGAAAACCTCGAATCAGAGCTTAAAGACGAAATTGCAAAAAGAATTAGAAGCGCAGAAGAAGAAATCCGTCAAACGGCAAAAGATAAGGGTCGAGATATCTTAGTCAACTCCATGATTGCAGGTGCAACAGATTGGGTTGCCGAATATACAGTTTCTACAATTCGCTTAGAATCAGAAGAACTTAAAGGTCGCATAATTGGCAAAGAAGGCAGAAACATCAGGTCATTTGAACTTGCAACCGGTGTAGACGTAGAACTAGATGGCGATATCCCGGAAGAAGTCAGGCTCTCTTCATTTGATCCAGTAAGAAGAGAAATTGCTCGTGTTGCACTTGAATGGCTAGTCAAAGACGCTAGAATTCAGCCTACTCGCATCGAACAGTTGGTTGAAGAAGCAAAAGAATTAGTTGCAAAAGATATGTCAGAAGCCGGTAAAAAAGCAGCTCACGAACTTGGCCTTTATAATATTCCCCAAGAAGCACTCGATAGGCTCGGCCGCTTAAAGTTCCGGTATTCTTACGGACAAAATCAATTAATCGCATCGATAGAAACCGGTAAAATCGCCAAAAAAATTGCAGAAGAAGTCGGTGCTGATCCACTATTATGTGCTTGGGGTGGTCTTTATCATGACATTGGTAAGACAGAAATGGAAAAAGAAGGCACCCATGTTCAATTGGGAATTGAACTTGCAGAAAGATGGAAATTCCCTGTTGAGGTTAGGGACGCAATTGCTCAGCATCACGAAGACGAACCATTTTCCAGAATTGAATCAATTGTTGTTCATCTTGCGGATGCAATCTCTGGTGCAAGGCCAGGTGCAAGGCATGAAGCAGTTGAAGATTATATTAAACGTTTAACCGATATCGAAAATGTTGCCTTATCTTTTGAAGGAGTGGAAAAAGCTTTTGCAATTCAAGCTGGCCGTGAAGTAAGAGTCATTGTTGAACCAAAAGTAATAGATGATGCAGGGATTGTAATACTCGCTCGTGATATCAAAGAAAAACTAGAAAAAGAACTAACATATCCAGGGCAAATAACGGTGACTGTTATACGTGAAGTCAGAGCTATAGATATTGCCAAATAGACTTGCCCACAGCTTGGTATTCATATATAATCCTGTTTAATCAAATTTTGCACAGCAAGCTTGGTTAAACTTCACACAAATTAATCGATATGACAAAAAACGAACTAGTAGACAGAGTCGCTAAAAAAGTTGGCCTTACTCGTAAGACTTCTTATCAAACAGTAAATGCAGTTTTTGCAAACATTCGCGACGCAATGGCAAAGGGCGATAAAGTGATAATTACAGGGTTTGGAACTTTTAAAGTTAGAAGTAGAAGCACCAGAACTGGAAGAAATCCTCAAACTGGACAAGCGATCAAAATTTCGGGTCATAAACTCCCAGGTTTTACTGCGGGTAAAACTCTTCGCAGATTAATTAAATAGAAATTTAAGCAACTTTACGAAGTTCTCTTAACGCTGTGTGTTCTCCCAAATTGTGGGCAACTTTCTTTTGATCTCTAACTTCTGTAATATGAACCGGCGAGGTCTGGAGAAGTTGACCTGTTATCAAGACAGGAGTCACAGTTGGATCTTCTGCAAAAGCAGAAAGGGTAGCAGGTACGACAGCTGGATGTGGCTTTAAAACTTCACCCTCTTGAACCGCGACTGTCCCGTAAACTCCCATCCGCGACAACTCATAACTCTTAGCAACGGCAGAATCGCTGCTTGGAGTCTCAACAGTATCACCTTCTATTACAGTAGTACGATCTTTTCCGTATTCAGGCATAAAATTGCTTTCTCTAGCCCGAATTATACTCTTTTCCGCCTGTAAATCAACTTCAAAAATGTTAAAATCAGCTTTGTGCCAAAGACTTTTTTTATCCAAACTTTTGGGTGTCAACAAAATATTGCAGATTCACAACGAATTGCCAGTTATTATGTGGCTCGGGGTTATCAACCATCAAAGACTTTAAAATCAGCAGACGAGGTAGTTTTGAATACTTGCATGATTCGCCAGCAAGCCGAAGACAAAGTAACAGGTCTGGTTAAAAATATCGCAGGATCCAGAGAAATAAAGCCGAAAATTGTGATAACTGGTTGTATGGTGGGCATGGCAGCAAGAGACGAAACCGGAAAGTATCTAAACGATTTAAAGCAGAGAATGCCAGAAGTTGATGAGTTTCTTCCACTAGAAGAAGTCGGCTTCAACTATCCAGCTCTTCGAAACGATTTAACCCATGCCTGGGTTCCAATAAGTAATGGCTGCAATAATTTTTGTACGTTTTGTGTTGTGCCCTTTACCAGGGGTCGGGAAATATCACGACCATTTGCAGACATTATCAAAGAAATAGAAGATTTGGCTGTAAAGGGATGCAAAGTGATTACCCTACTTGGTCAAAATGTTAACTCTTATGGAGCCGATCTAGTCAAAAAAGATGCAAAGGGTTACAAGTTACCAAATGGGAAAACCGTTAAACCCATTATGGTAAAGCATTTAAATCGTTTTAGAATTCCAACAATTTTCCCCTATCTTTTACAAGAAGTATGTAAAATAAAAGGCATCGAAACCGTTAAATTTATTTCTTCAAACCCTTGGGATTTTTCAAATCAACTTATCGAAACAATTGCCAAAAATCCAAAAATAGATCGTAATCTTCATATAGCCGTTCAAGCCGGTGATGACCAGGTTCTAAAGAGAATGAATAGGTGGTATACCGCCAAAGAATATTTAGATCTTGTTAAAAAAATAAAATCAAAAGTAAAAGGCGCTCAAATTTCGACTGATATAATCGTTGGTTTTCCAGGGGAAACAAAAAAACAATTCGAAAATACTGTTAAATTAGCAACATCTGCAGATTTTGCCTACGCCTACGTTTCTAAGTATTCGGCAAGACCAAATACTGCAGCGACAAAGGCATTTGTCGACGATGTTCCACATAAGGAAAAAGACAGACGTTTCGTAATTCTAGACCAGCTAATTAACCACAGTGGAAACTTACGTTCCGCGGTCCATTAACTATCTCCAAGTCTTAAGCCACATATAGTGGTCTATATCACTGATTTTAATCGGGAAGCCGGTGCTAATTGGGTAAAGGTAGAAAAATACGAGAGCAAATGAGATTAATATAAATACAGATAAAATTTTATATTTTGTTTTGTACAATTCATTTAAACTGTAGCCAATAATGATAGTCATAAATGGTATTGCAGGTAAGTAGTGGTACAAGAACATAATTCTAGGACTAAAAATCCACGGAACCCAAAAAGCAAAATATCCAGCCGCAACTAGCAAATAATTAAACTTTTTTCGTTCTACTATTTGACCCAAGAAATAAGAGGCAGAAATAACACCAGCCCAGAATATTAAAGGATTGCCAAGAGCATAAATGTAACCAGCTTTTTCCGAGTATGGTTCGTAAGAAAAATAAACTCCGCGTACATCAAGTATCCATGGACAAAATTGTTTTGCTGCATTTAGACCATGTGGTACGCAGTATAAAGGAGTCGTTGCGTAAGAATGTTCTAAATCATGTCGATTTTGATACCACCAAATCTGTTTATTGAGATTTACAAAATCCTGTATAGTGTGTCCCTGTATCCAAAACTGGGAAAAAGCGAGCAAATAAATAATCGGCGGAATAATCACCAGTACTAAACTTTTTAAACTATATTGTTTTTCAACAAAATCCAAAAATAGTTCAAATAAAAATATTGTGCCTATTGCGTAAAAACCAGTCCATTTCATAGCCGCTGCAAGCCCCAAAGAGATTCCTGTGTAAATTAAATATCGATACTTTTTATTATCGCGATAAATTTTAAAAAATATAAAAGACAACAAAATAAAGAAAGTTACAAAAACGTCGTTCATGGTTATCCGCGACATCACAAGATTCAAGTTTTCCAAGCTGATAACAGCAGCGGCAAAAACTGCAGTTGTCGAGCCAAATAGTAGATAAGCAAGAACAAAAGTTGCCGGCACAATTGCTGTGCCAAAAAGAACACTTGGCAGCCTCCATCCAAAAGAATTATTACCAAAAGTTTTAATAGATGCCGCTTGAATTAGTTTGGCAAGAGGTGGGTGCAGCCAGTCGTATGCGGTGCCTTGTTGGGGTGGTGGAGCAAATGGATCATACGCAGCTGAATTATTGTCAGCATATGCTTTTGCCGTAACAGCATGATAAACTTCGTCAAAATAATAATGGCCCGGCTCAGTGAACCGATATGTTCTTATACCAAAGGCAAAGAGCGTTATAAAAACAAGAAGAATAACAGATTTTTTTAAACCAAACATCTATTACATTTTAAAACTTTAAATCTCCCAAATTCCATAAGCTACACTTCCGTTCGGGAAGTAGACATATCCTTTAAAAATTCCGTTTATAGACGGCTGTGTGGTAACAAACAAGGACTTATGACTAGTTGTGGGTACTGGGGCATACTTAGTCCAAAAATGGTATGAGCCAATGTTATCTTTGTCTTGTGAGTGTTGATACTCCGTAGGGTTAAATTTTAAATACCATAAGACTGCTGTTTTAGAAATTCCATCGTCAAAATAAATATCATGGTAGTTATCACCTTCAGTTGTAACAATACCAACGGCACTTTTTATTCCAGCTTGCCAGTCCCATCCAGAATCAACCGCATACTTATTTTGGTATATGAATAAAAAATTGAAAGCAGAAATAATAACAACCGCTACATATGAAGCAAGAACTATTTTACGTGATTTGTCGGCAAGCAGCGATATCAAATACGAAACCCCGACAGCACAAATAATACAAACTGCAGGAATGGCAAGTGAAGACCTTAGAGCATGAGGGTTCAAAGTCGAAATCGCAGAAGGAACTATCGAAATCATCAGCCAAGTCAAAACAAGAAAAGTAACTCTACTATGTCTTTTTAAAAGGTACCATAGGCCTAAAATGAAAAATGGTAGGGGATATATTTTTCCAATAATTAACAATAAATTGAGTAGGCAATGAAATATCAGACTGCTGATAAAATATAGAAACCTGCTTTGCCCGTACAAACCCTTCTGGGCTGAGTACAAATATTAAAAATGGTAAGGAAATTATAAAACCAAGCACCAGCCCCAGAACGAAGTTAATTTTTTTTATTCTGCGCCAGTAAGTTACAATAAGCACCAGAAAAATAATCGGTGCAACGATCCTGGCACTATTATAAGAATATAGAGAGAGCACGAAAGAAGCTACAAATCCGCAAAAGTAATACGAGGACTTTTTTCTAAGCGACAAAAAGAAAAGATAAGTACCCAGGATTAAAAAAAATATTGCAGCACTTGCTTCAAAACCAGCACGAGAGAACATATAGTGCCAGGGCGACAAACCCATTGTAAGCGCAGAAAGATATGGAGCAATTCTTGCCATTTTATGCTCTTGCGCGTTTTCAAGCACTTCTCGACTTAGATAATAGACAAAAATAAC
>JACPYZ010000033.1 GCA_016195765.1 Candidatus Curtissbacteria bacterium
CAAAGTGTGAATAGAAATGAGGGTATCATGATCGCTTTGAGCCCGTGCATCACTCGCTGCTGCTTGCACATTTTGGCCGACAATAATAATTGGCAACAATACCAGCTGCAGGAATGTTTGTGCAATCCAAGCAACGATGATAATCGGGTCGCCGGATTTGAATGCAGCTGGCAAAGAGATAAGCGCAAGTAAAGTGAACGCATATGCGCACCACATAGAACCAACTGCGGTTGTAATTTTTACAGCAAAGCGGGTATTAAAATGTCCAATTGGGTTATCCCCATGTACTAGCTTGTGAACATGTCTAGTTAGGATTAACTTTGGTATGTGAGCTTTTGCTCTAGCAATTGCTGATCCGTTTGCCATAATCGCTTGTTAAAGTTTGACTACTGACGATTATACTTCAAAGATCAACAATAAGTTATCGTGGGCAGGTCCTTATGAGCCAAATAAAGTGTGCCAAAAACTTTAAGCAGTCTTTACCCGTTCCCAGATGCCATTATTTCCAATTCCCTCGTTTATTGCCTTCTCGTAACTAGTGACCATAAAAGTCATGTTTTCTATAAATTGATTTTCTAATTGTTTTTTGATGTATTTGCCAATCTGATTTGCTTTTTGTTGAGTCGGAAAAATTAAAAGAAGCGTTGGAAACTCAGAGCTTAGTCCTACATGACTCCAGTTCTCATCTTCGTGAAATTTTATGTACTCATCAACTTTATATCTGATGGCATATCTTGGAACATGAGGGTCAAACAGAATTAAAAAAAATGAGCGTTCGTCAAAACTGTCTTTTGTCTCAATCACTCTTTCAATATGAGCATCAGGAATAATATCTCTAATTTTTAGAAAGTCTCCATCTCCATCCTGATATAATTGTTTTAGCATCCACGATTCTGTTTTTGTTTCAAACAAATATTCAAGATTTTTCTTCTTATATTTCTTCTCGACCTCTTTAAATTGGATATAAAAATCAAAAATCGTAGTGCAATGTTTTATAAAACTTTCTGATGCGTGTTTATCCTCATAGAATTTTTTAAGATATTTAAACTCTAGCCGTTCATTGTCCGCTCCATATTCCATTCCCTTTTCATAGCGCACCCATATAATTCCATTGTTATTGAGATAATAAATCGCCGGCTTGGTGTTTTCGAGTAGTTTATGGGAGTAAATTCTTCCTAAATATTTTTTCTCAACTAAATCTTTAAGCCACTTATTAATTCTGCTTGGGTCTTTGTGACCAAATAGTTTTTGCATCTGAACTCTGTTGATAAACCTGAACTTAAATACAAGGTTTACTATTTCTTTTTGTTTATCACCAATCTCTGGAAGTTCTCTGTAATTCATATCAAATCGTTAATCATTAAGTGGGCAGTAGTTAATCAGTAACTAAAAGCAGATAGTTTGGTAAATAGGAGAACAGTAAGTGAAGCAGAAAATTAAAAATACAGAATACTAGATAAAGAGCAGATAGATTATTAAATAGTTAAATTAGTTCATTTAGGGCAGTGATAGGCAGATTGTAACAAAAGACAGATGATTCCTCAAAGATATATTACATCTCTTCCTTTTACTTTATAAAAGGGTAAAGAAACGAACTATAAATCTCAGATTTACCCTTAAAAGCAGCCCCCACTCAGCCACAATAAAAGTCCTAGCCGGTTAGGACATCATTCATGCCTAAGCTTACACTATATTTATTAGCTTCATTTGCACAATATTCTATACGGGGAGTCTCAATAAGCTGGCACTGATTGACTATGTTGGAACGTATTGCGCCAGTTGGTAACAAATGAGTACATTACTAGATGTAATACTACCTAATTACGATTAACCTTTGTATGATCCTTGTCTGTGTTTAATTTTGTGTACTTCGATTCTATTTACTGGTTCATTTATTTCGTAAAAAATGCGATACGGCCATGCTCGCACCGAACGAATACCTTCAAGTTCACCGGAAAGTTTTTTGCCTGCATGTGGATTTTGCTCTAAAAAAACAAGTTTTTTCCGTACCTTTACTTGTTCAGGTTTAGGAAGATGGTCATAGTCCCTTCGTGCATTTTTGGAAAGGACAAGATTCATAAAAGTTTTATTTCAAACCAGAGAGGGGAGTAAATTCGCCTTTTTTAATCTGTTTTCTGCTTGCTTCAATATCTTTCTTGATGCCCGGGATACTGCTTAATACTTCTGCTGTTTCTTCAAGCGACTCCAACTCATCAATACTAACAATCACAGCTTTTGGTTGCCCATTAACAGTAATTACAGCACGATCAAGATTTTTATTAATCTTTGTGACCAAATCAGGTAAATTTGCCCTCGCGTCAGATATAGCAATATTATTAGTCATAACAAACTCATTTGTACAATATGTTGTACAAATTGTCAATATGACAAAAACTAAATCTGGCTGCCGAGCAGGGATTCGGACCCCAATAAACGGATCCAGAATCCGTTGTCCTACCATTAGACGACTCGGCATCGATGCGCGCCGCAATTTATCTTCAAATTTTATCATTTTTAACCACTTGTATAATATGAGTATGAATCAAACAAGCCAAAAATGCGTTCCGTGCGAGGGCGGCACAAAACCAATGACCACAGAAGAAATGAAACCATATCTTGAAGAAGTCCAAAATTGGCAAACAAAAGATGACAATAAAAAAATTGAACGAAAATTTAAATTTAAAGATTTTAAAGAGGCGCTCGAATTTGTAAACAGAATTGGCGAAATTGCCGAACAAGAGGGTCATCATCCAGATGTTCAATTAGGTTGGGGTAGAGTAGAAGTAGAACTTTCAACACACGCAATCGGCGGTTTATCGGTGAACGATTTCATCCTGGCTGCAAAAATCAACAAATTGCTTAGCTAAACTTATAAACTTTCTTCTCGGTCACAACAAAATTCATTCTCAAATCATGTGGTTCGTTTGGTAGTTTGTCCATAATTTGAAAATCGTAGGCAAGACCTACTCTTATAGTTTTAGAACCATTTAGTAGCTGATCATAAACACCTTTTCCGTAGCCAAGTCGATAACCATGAATGTCAAAAGCCAAACTAGGTACAGCAACAACGTC
>JACPYZ010000043.1 GCA_016195765.1 Candidatus Curtissbacteria bacterium
AATTTCGGGTGGGAAACTGGCTGCTTCCGGGCGCGCCAAAACTTCTGCTGATATGGCTAATTTTATTTCGGCTCTGGTTTCACCTTCAGGATCTTCACTTGTTAACAATATAACTGTCGATTCACTGAGTTCTGATGATGTTGGCGCGTATGCTTTTGTTATCAACATGCAACTTGCAAATGCACAAGGAGCCCAAAAATGAACATACCAGCTATTAGTATTCCTAAAATTAGCTTAGGAGCGGATTCTTCCAAATATGTAAAGCTTGCAGCGCCCGCAGGAGCAATTGCAGTTTCTGCTCTGGTGCTTTTATTCGTCGTTTGGCCGACTTTTAATAATTTGATTAAGCTTAATATTTCCAATCGTCAACTTTCCACAAGAGCTGCTAGTTTGGAAAGCAAGGCTCAGGATCTTTCGACACTTGATCGTGACAGACTTGACCAGCAACTTAGTGCAAGCGAACAATTGCTACCTTCTGATAAAGGTGTATTCACAATTGTCCAGGAAATAGAAAAGTCTGCGAGTTCTTCTGGTGTCATACTCAATAAAATAGATGTTGCACCGGGGGCCCTTGGGGAGACCAAAAGTGGTGGGGGCCAAGCTGGTGCTGCGCCTACACCAGGACAAAGTGCCCAGACAAGTACGGCACCAGGGCAAAACGCGGCAGATTTAGGTTCTTTGCTTATTTCCACACCTCGCGTGCAACTCAAGGTGGCAATTACTAGCGATTACCAAGGTCTTTTGAGATTTTTAAACACGCTCGATTCTCTGTCTAGAATTGTTTCGATTCATGATCTTACAATGGCCACATCTGGTGGCGTTGGGGGCTCGTCTGCTGCCGTTAAAACCCTTTTGACGGTCGACGCTTACTGGCAACCGTTACCACGAGAATTGCCGGCGGTCGAGACACCAATTAGTAAGATTTCGCAAGCAGAAGAAGATCTTTTGAAGAAAGTCGTTATTGCGCCTGCACCACAAAGCTTGCCTCCGAGCGGTGGAAGTACCAGCGCTGGTTCGGTTTCAGCGTCTTCTTCTACAGGCAAATCGGACTTATTCGCGCCGTTTTGATTACTTTAGTAAATCTGCGTGGAATTTCTTAGTTCTTTTAACAGATTGTTTCTCTCGCCAATTCTCAATTTCTTTATGATTACCGGCAAGCAGTACTTTTGGAACTTTTAAATGGCGAAACACTTCTGGTCTTGTGTATTGTTCGTGTTCAAGGGTTTTTTTGCTAAAGGATTCTTTTTGGGGAGATTTAATATTGATTGCGCCTGGCAGTAATCGCGTGAGGGAATCAACAATGGCAAGCGCCGCAATTTCACCGCCTGTTAATACAAAATCGCCGATTGAGATTATTTCATCGACGAAATCTTCAACTCTGGCGTCAACACCTTCGTAATGACCACAAATTAGTACTATTTCGCTCTTGGCTTTTAGCCTTTTTGCTTTTTGTTGTGTGAATGTTTGGCCGGAAGCTGAGAGTAAAATTTTGTATGGCTTGCCCGGTATTGATTCCAGGGATTTTACGATGGGTTCAACTTTCATGACCATGCCTGGTCCCCCACCATATGGTTTGTCATCAACGGTATGATAATTATCACTGGTAAAGTCGCGAGGGTTAATAAAGCTAAAGGAAATGAGTTTGCGTGCCTGAGCTCTTTTTAAAATACTTGAATTTAAAACGGGGGGGAAAATTTCGGGGAAAAGCGTTACTATGTAAAATTTCACGCTTCGACAACTTCGACGTTCACAAAAACATTGTCCTTTATTGCACGGACTTTCATGAGATTTTTGATAGCTTTGACCATTTTACCTTCTTTGCCGATTACTTTGGCAATTTCATCCTTGGGAATATGGACTATGAATCTAATGCCTCGCTCTTCCTGGATTTTTTCGATATCAATTTTCTTGATGTCGGTGACGAGTGGTGCAATGAGTGTGGTTAACAAGTCTTCCATTTTTAGGCTGCTTTCTCCTCTGGCTCTGCGGGTTTTTCTTCTGGTGCTGGTGGGGTTTCTGCTTTGACCTCTTCTGCGGGCGTAGTCTCTGCTACTTTTTGTGCCACTTCTTGTGCCACTTCTGTTGTTGGAACTACTTCTGGTGTTGTAGGTTGGTCTTGTGCAGCTGGACTAGCAATTGGTGAAGCTTGTGCTGCAGGTTTTTTTTCTTCTTCTTTCTTCTTTTTCTTTGGTTTTTCAGGACGGATTCCATTGCCTTCGACCAATTCTTGAACAGCCGGAGATGGCTTGGCACCTTTACTTACCCAGTAATCGTAGCGCTCTTTGTTGATTTTGTATCTATCGCCCTCACGTTGGAACGGATTGTAAAATCCGAGTTCCTCGACGTTTTTGCCGTCTCTTTTGCTCCACTTCTCGTTAACCGCAATGCGGAAGCTGATATTATGGGTTTTGCCCGTTCTTGATAATCTAATTACTACTGACATGTTGATTGTCTATCGTCGATCGACTACTGTTGACGTTTGGGTATTATCCCAAAAATTACTTTAATTTAGCAAGTGCATTGCCGGCTGCGTCTTGTGCAGCTGTCTGCTTGTTTTTGCCGTTGCCCTCACCGAGAATTTTTTCGTCTAAATAAACGCCTATTTTGAAGCTACGATCGTGGTCTGGCCCCCAGCTTTCAATTAACTTGTAAACTGGAGATCTGTGGAATTTGCGTTGCAAAACTTCTTGCAACTTGGATTTGTTGTCAGAGGCGGCTTCTTCAGAGAGTTTTTTCCAGTCGCCTAAAATATGTTTTGCAATAAACGTGGAGGCCGTGTCAAAACCTTGATCCAGGTACAGTGCCCCAACTAATGCTTCGAATGTATTGGCAAGGATAGACTTGTTGGTTCGACCACCGGAATCTTCTTCGCCCTTGGAGAGAAACAAGTAAACTCCTAGTTCCAGCTTGGTTGCAATGATTGCCAGAGTTTCCGTGCGTACCAGTGAGGCGCGGATTTGAGTGAGTTCGCCTTCTGGACTTTTAGTAAGCTTTGCAAAAAGAAAGTTAGATACGGCAAGCGACAAAACAGAATCGCCGAGAAACTCCAGTCTTTCGTTGGAGTCCCCTTGGTAGTCTTTGTGCTCGTTTAAATACGACCGGTGCACAAAAGCGTTTTTCAAAATGTCTGGATCTTTGAATTTAAGGGCTAGCTTTTTTTCTATTGTTTCACTGAGGTTATCAGACTTGGTCGACGTTTTCATAAAGATAAGTGGTTATGTCACTGACCTGTTTAAACTTACTATAAGTAGCCTCTGGAATTGAAATTTGATATTTTTCCTCGAGTTGA
>JACPYZ010000035.1 GCA_016195765.1 Candidatus Curtissbacteria bacterium
AAGCACAATACTTAGTGATGATGGGAAACCTCACCCGTTGGTATCAGTTTGAAAATCTACGGGAACTTGGCTGGGAGGCAGAGCTGCGTACTGGTCCGCAAGGCCACCCCGATTACCGCAAGATAGAACACGACAAAATCAATGCCGTGCGCGCAATTCACCCAGCACTGATTGCGGCTTTAAAGTTTGTCGATTTTAAGGATTATCAGTTGGCCCGCCGTGAAAGCGAAAAGAAAATTGATCGCAAACTGGGTTTAAAATAAGTCAGTTGTCAATTGTTACTAAAAGAAGGAGGTGAATAAAATATGCCATTTGGAATGAAATTTGGTAAAGGTGGCGGTGGAGGTAAAGAAGGAGCTCCAATGTCTAGTACTGCTGTTCCTGATCCTAGAAAATTTGATCTTCACGGACTTAGTTCGGTTAGGGAAGACCCGATTGGGAGCAAGGTAGTAATGTACGCATCAATGTTTCGAGGTGATCTAGATCAGTTGAGATCCGAACTCGTTTTACAATATGGGCAAGAACCAGAAGAGGGTTCGGTTCAGGCTGAGCATAAACCAGCAGTTTGGGCACGTGTACTGAACACTTGGGGACTTGACCCTTTGGAGCATCCGCTTGATGTTCCTAAGGATCCACAAAGCTAATTTGTTGATCAGTTAGGTGATATTTGGTATAATATGGGCTAGTTAATGACTGGCAGGCCCAGCGATGCTACTACAACTATCGGTGAAAGCGGACAAAATAGTGTGCCTGCAAGAAGCAGAGATCTCAGAGCATCTTCCCTCGCTGGTGGTTTTTCTGTCGGTCCTGAGGCAGCTGCTTTACGACGAGCGCAAATTGACAGGGCAGCAGCAGCAGATCCATTTGCTAAGGTAATCACAAACCAAAAGCCTCGATAAATACATGAGTGAATTTTTAGATTATCCAATAGAAGAATGGGTTATGGTAAGAAAGCCTAGCCAGGCAATGGACCTTTTACCGGACGGTACGAGGTTAAGCGGGGAGGTTTTGCGCGAGCACATTTTTAGTGGTGACTGGGAAGAATGCCAATTACCGGTTATTGAAAGACGACCAGTTGTTGCTACTAATCTGATTGCAATTCCTTCCCTAAACTGATATATTTACCAGAATCTCACACGCTAGGAATCACTCCTTGACCACACAGACCTAGCGGAGGCGAAAAAGGAGTTTAGTAGTCTACGGACAAAGTTGATTGTCTACAGTAATTCTGTAGTCAGTAGTCGGTAGACCATAAGCTTTTCAAAGATAAATATGAGCAATATGCCTTCAATGCAAGAACTGCTAGAAGCCGGAGTTCACTTCGGTCATCAGGTACGTCGTTGGAACCCCAAGATGAACCAGTATATTTTTAGTGCCCGCGAAGGAATCCATATTATCGATCTTGCCAAAACCGTTGCCAAGCTACAAGAATCTGTCGATTTTGTTAAAAAAATCGCGGAAGATGGTGGGGTTATTTTGTTTCTTGCTTCCAAAAAACAGGCAAGAGCAATTGTCGAAGAAGAAGCAAAACGCGTAGGTGCCAAATATGTTACCGAAAGATGGATTGGTGGACTTCTGACCAATTTTGAACAAAGTACCCGCAATATTAAAAAACTGGCAGATCTTAAAGCCAAAAAAGAATCTGGGGAATTTAAAGAGCGAACCAAAAAAGAAAACCTAATGATCGACCGCGACATTGCCAAGCTGGAAAGGCTTTATGGTGGTGTTTGGGACATGGAAAAATTGCCAGATGTTCTTTTTGTTATAGATGTTAAAAAAGAAGAAAATGCTTGTCGCGAAGCCAAAAACAAAGGCATTCCAGTTGTTGCCATTTGCGATACCAACGCCAACTTGTCTTTGGTTGATTACGCAATTCCTGGTAATGACGACGCTACACGCGCAATCGCGATTCAAGTAAAAGCAATTGCCGATGCTTACGCCGAAGGCCACGAAGTTTACGAGAAGAAAGCGGCAAAAGAAAAACTTGCAGCAGACGCTCGCGCCAAAAAAGAAGAAGAAGAAAAAGCAGTAGCAGCCGCCAAAGCCGCAGAAGAAGAAGCCAAGGCAGCAGAAGCCGTGCTTGCCGCCAGAAAAGCTGCTCAAGCCCCACAAGAAACCAAAGAATAATATGGCAATTGCAGTAGAAGACATTAAAAAACTCAGAGAAAAAACTGGTGCCGGTATCGCCGATTGCCGCAAAGCCTTGGAAGAGGCAAAAGGCGATTTTAAAAAGGCCGAAGAACTTTTGAAAAGTTGGGGTATAGATAAAGCGGCTTCCAAATCAGACCGCGTGGTTGGTGCCGGTTTGGTCGAA
The DNA here is from genome assembly GCA_016195765.1 of Candidatus Curtissbacteria bacterium. Classification (GTDB taxonomy): domain Bacteria; phylum Patescibacteriota; class Microgenomatia; order Curtissbacterales; family GWA2-41-24; genus JACPYZ01. Next base: position 2,315 of record JACPYZ010000035.1, read on the forward strand.
ACCTACATCCATTCTGGTGGAAAAGTTGGCTCGATGGTCGAAATTAACTGCGAGACCGATTTTGTTGCCAGAACCGACGAATTTAAAAGCTTGGCTCACGAAGTTGCGATGCAAGTTGCTGCTATGGACCCCAAAGATGTTGAAGATTTGAAGAAGGAGGATTATATCCGCGATTCTTCAAAAACCATAGAAGGTCTTGTTAAAGAAACCGTTGCCAAGGTTGGCGAAAACATTCAGATCAAGCGCTTCATGAGATTCGAATTAGGTTCCGAGTAGGTTATAATCATTTAAATGGATTTGAACGACGTTAGACAAAAAATGGCAGACGCTGTAGTGCGTCTTAAGGCAGAGCTTACTCAAATAAGAACGGGGAGAGCAAATTCCTCTTTGGTTTCGGATCTTATTGTCGACGCTTATGACAGTAAGATGATGGTTAAGGCTCTGGAGAAGTTTAAGGTTCAAATAAGACAGGTACGTCACGAATTTGTGGAACAAGTTAAAAAACAAAAGACAGAAGGCGATGTTTCGGAAGATGATGCCGTGCGTCGTCAAGAAGATATTCAAAAACTACACGACGAATTTATAGAAGCAATAGATGTTGCGGGGAAGGCCAAAGAGGAAGAACTGCGACAGGTATGATTTCGATTGTAATTTTCATTCTCATTCTTTCTATTCTTGTAATGCTACATGAATTTGGGCATTTCATAATGGCCAAGCGCGCCAAAATTGGTGTTGAAGAATTCGGTTTTGGTTTGCCACCCAGAATCTGGGGCAAGAAAATAAAAGGCACTCTTTATTCTATTAACTGGCTTCCATTTGGGGGTTTTGTGCGTCTGGTTGGCGAAGATTCGACAGACACTAAGCGCAACGCCAAAAATAGTTTCCAGGTTAAAAGTCTTAAGGAACGTATGTATGTGGTTTTGGCAGGTGTCACCATGAATTTAATTTTGGCAGTTGCCGTTTTTTACGTTGTTATTTTTGCGCTTGGCTTTAAAGTTAATTTGCCGCTGGTGATTGACCATAAATTTAGTTTTGTCGAGCAAAGCAAACAGGTTTTGGTTTCCGATGTTGCAGCAGGTGGTATTGCGCAACAAGCTGGTATCAAAGCTGGAGATTCTATCGTTCGCGCCAACGGCCAAAATATAGCAACAATTGAAGATTTACAAAAAATTGTCAGAAGTAGCCAGGGTAAACCAGTAGATTTGCAAATCGAAAATTCTGTTAATAATCAGTACCACCAAGTTTCTGTTATCCCAAAGTACAACGATACTATCAAGGCGCCAGCAATTGGTGTCGGGTTGGGTGAACTTGTTGTTCTAAATTACAAAACAGTACCGCAAAAGATATTTTCTGGTTTTATCCATAGTTACAATACAACTGCATATTCAATGGCGGTTTTTGGCAGGCTCATTGGTTATGCCATACAGAACCATGATATTACGCCAGTTTCTGAAGGAGTTTCTGGGCCGGTTGGTATTGCCAGAATAACTCAAGACGCGGTGGCTTTAGGGCCGCTTTCCGTGCTTCAACTTGTAGCACTTTTGTCGCTGAATTTGGCTGTTATGAATGTGTTGCCAATTCCGGCGCTTGATGGTGGTCGCTTTTTCTTTCTTGTTTGGGAAGCAGTTACCAGGCGTAAACCCAAACCCGCTTTGGAAAAGTGGGTGCATACGGTAGGTTTTGTTGTTTTGATAGGCTTAATTATGGTAATTACTTTTAATGATATTGCGAAGCTATTCAGGTAGCTTTTTTGTGATATAATTTTTGCAGATTTTGCACTGTCCCGACACTGGAGGAGGTGTTTTTTTAATGGTTACAAAGATATTAATAAACGACAGAATAATAGCAGAGGTGCCTGACGAAGCCGGGCTTCATAAAACACCAGTAGGAATCTTGGATTTGGGTTTTGAAGCTACTAGGAAGCTTGTGAATGGCACCTGGCAGTCTAGGTATGTTGTTTCTTTGGGAAGCCAAGAGATTTTGCCACTCAAGACCAAAGGTAAAAAGGGACCAAGGCGAGTTGAAGTCAAGGATGGGAAAGGGAGTCAATTGAATCCTGAAGGAATTTTAAAAGTAGAGACCGGTTTTGATTTTTCTACATTGGGAAAAGAAAGATAACTGGCTATTTTGTGTTATAATTTTTTCAAAGCTGCGAAAAGGTTTCCCGCCTTGGAGCTGGTAGCGATCAAGCTAACCCGTTGGCAACGTAAACGCTAGTAAAACAAGAAGTAAATAGGGTGGCACCACGAAGTTACACTTTCGTCCCTACACAAGCGTGTAGATAAACGGAGGTGTTTTTATTTGGCTACAATAGATGACTTTTTAAACCTAGATATTCGTGTTGGTAAAATTCTAGAAGTAGAAGATTTTCCAGAAGCTCGAAAGCCAGCTTACAAACTGACGATCGATTTTGGGCCAGAAGTTGGCATCAAAAAATCTTCGGCACAAATTGTGAAGCATTACAAAAAAGAAGATTTGATCGGTAGGCTAGTTATGGGCGTAACAAATTTCCCACCAAGACAAATTGGGCCTTTTATCTCAGAGACCTTGACTTTGGGTGTGCCAGATGCAGATCATGAAGTAGTGCTTATAAAACCAGACATGGATGTACCATTAGGGGGAAAACTCTTTTGAAATATTCACAACTTTTTGGCAAAACTCTAAAACAAGCACCTCACGACGAGGTTTCGCTAAATGCCAAGCTTTTGATCCGGGCTGGGTTTGTAGACAAAGTTGCTGCCGGTGTTTACACTTTTTTGCCTTTGGGTCAGAGGGTCATCGACAGGATTGCCAGCATTGTCCGCGA
>JACPYZ010000037.1 GCA_016195765.1 Candidatus Curtissbacteria bacterium
TAAGAGCATCACATTGAATAGCGCCTCTTCTTTCGCGAGCTTCTTGTCTCAACCTTTCTGAGTTGTCCTGCGAAACACGATCAACTTCGTGCAATAACTCTGCACGAGCAGAAGGCTCCTGCATAATCGCTCCCAATAAAGGTTCCCAAACAGGAACTGGTGCGTCTTTGGCATATGTACCCCTCATCAGTATCTGAGACCGTTCAGACATCGCGTGAACTGCAGTTTGCCAATTAGGCTGACCCGCAAAATGCCGCCAAAAACCATCCAAAGAGGAAAGGGTTCCAAGCCTGCGCCTTACAACAGCGTTCCAGCGAGGATCCATTGTTCTTGTTTGTTCAGTTATGTTTCTTTCTGCCATTTTTTTCTCCAATTACCATTAAAAAAAGCCCCGAGGGGCTTTGTGTGGTTTGTATTTAAACTAGATTTAACCTATCAAACCACACAAAGACAATTACCCATTACTGGGCGTGTCCATTTGATAAACGGTTTAAGTGGGTTATTCATGTGCACAATTGAGGCAAATTTATCATAAACATCATGGCTGAGTCAATTGTTCGTGCAGTTGTTGCCTTTTACAGTTCCTTCCATTAAAATACCTCCAGTCGCGTATGCGACGTTTTTTTACTGTGGCAAAGAAGATTAAAACATTCATTAAACTCAACGTTCCAGGCGGTACCGCTACCGCAGCTCCACCTGTGGGAACTGCTCTTGGCCCCCATGGCTTGCCTATTATGGACTTTGTCAAAAGTTTTAACGAAAGAACGGCAGATCAAAAAGGCAACATTCTGCCAGTTGTGATCACGGTTTACGAAGACAGAACTTTTAGCTTTATTATTAAAAAACCGCCAGTTGCCGAAATGATTAAAAAAACTTTGGGTTTGCAAAAAGCATCGCCAACACCAGGCAAGCAGATTGTTGCCAAACTCACTAAATCGCAAGCACAGAAAATTGCCGAAGATAAAATGGAAGACTTGAACACCAAAAACATCGAAGCCGCAATCAGGATCGTCCAAGGAGTGGCAAGGAGCATGGGAATCGAGGCAGTAGAATAAAGTGGGTACAACTAAAGTAAAAGTTATTGATCTTTCGAGCGACACACCAGAAGTTAAGGCTTCGAGAAAAGCCGCTTCTAAAATGCGCCCTTCTATCAACACGGAAGAAGTCAGAGTAGAAAAGCCTGCTAAAAAACGCCCGGAGATTGCAACCGCTGAAGAAAGCCAAGCTCCTAAAATAGGCGCCAAACAAAAAGCCAAAGAAATAGCAACAGGAGCCGCAGTTGCACCCGCTGCCAAGACGCGTCCACATGGTAAAAAATACCAAAAAGCACTTGAAAGCGTCGAGAAAGATAAATCTTACAGCGCCAAAGAAGCAATTGCACTTCTGGGAAAAACCAGTTACACAAAGTTTGACCCAACCGTTGAAGTGCACATTAATGTAAGTGTTAAAAACATTCGAGGCAGCGTTAATTTTCCTCATGCTATTGGACCAAAGAAAGAAAAAAAATATTTAGTATTTATGTAATTATTGCCGGCGATTCTACAATTGATGATATTGCCACAGGCAAACTTAAACCGGGAAAAGATTTTAATTCTGTTATCGCCGCACCAAAATTTATGCCACAAATGGCAAAAATTGCCAGAGTCTTGGGACCGGCTGGCATGATGCCTAACCCTAAAAACGGCACCATTTCTGACGAACCGGAAAAAACAATCGGCGAAGGAACCAGCGATTCTTTTGAATTTAGAAGCGATCCAATGGCACCAATTGTTCATTTAAAACTGGGTAAACTTTCCGCAAAACCCGAGGAAATTGAAGACAACTTAAAAGCACTGGTTGCGGTAATCGGACCAACAAAAGTCAAAAAAGCTGTCCTAACAAGCACAATGTCTCCAGCGCTTAAGTTAGACATTTCCAGCCTCTAGTTTTTACCTTTCTAATCTATTGACAAGGATCAAGCCTATTTGATACCTTTTGGGCACTTTAACGAGAAAGGCCTGCACCCCAATTCTTATTCTAAAGAATTTGGCGCGTCCCAAAACTGGACACAAGCGCAAGAGCCGTTTCAAAAAAAAGGAGGTGACTTATTATGATGGATGACGACGACACAAAAAAAGACGAAGATATGGAAGACGACGACAAAGACAAGGAAGAGGATGATAAAGAAAAAGAAGAGGGATCAGAATAATTGAAAAATATTAAAGCCTCAGGGACAAATGCGCTATAGCTTTGCTTTGAGGCTTTTTTGTGGGCTAATATTAAACTTATTAAAAACACTGCAGCAATAAGTACTTATATAGTTCTGGGCCTGCTTATTGTCTTGCCACTTTTTTTAGTACCCCCATTGCATGTTCTTGCTTACGAACTACCGAAAGTTATTGTGTTTTACATTTCAACTTTAATTCTTTTTGTTTTTAACTTTAAAAATAGAAAGGTTAAATTTTCTAAATTCGATCTGTTGCTAATATTTATTTTGGGAATTTCCACCATTAGTCTGGCTGTTAATTTTTCGCCCATTACTTTGTTTGGAAATCTTTTTCGCCTACAAGGAACTCTGACACTTTGGTTTTTACTTTTATTTGCCTACACGACAAAAAACTTTAAAATACAAATTCCCCAAAACCTTGTTTTACAAGGCTTGTCTTCCCTACTATTTTTACAATTCTTTTTGGGAGCAACTGACGCTGGTAGATATGCAGGAACCTTAGGTGAACCGAACGCCTTGGGTGCAACTGTGCTTTTTCTTTGGCCACTGGCGTTTTTTGCAAAAGTAAAAAACGGCCACAGTTTTTTACTTAAGGTTTATCCTCTGGTGCTTGTTGTCACGATGCTTACGTTAAGTGGATCGAAGTCAGCATTGCTGGGTTTTGCAGCTCAAGCAATGTTTTATGTTTTAACAAGACTTAAAGTTGCCTATAAAAAATCTTTGGTGATGGTCACGGTTTTAATTGTGACAGCAATACTGGCAGCACCTTCTTTTAAAATTTCCGGCAATTTTTATGAAAACAGAATCGCCATTTGGAAAACCGCAGCATACGCCGCTTTTGGTTCCCCCATCTACGGTTTCGGTTTTGGCAATATTGCTAAACCGTTTCACCAAACAGCGCATTACCTCAGCAACTCTGTCCAATGGACATTTGTAGACAGTGCCCACAATATAATTCTTGACTGGTGGCTGCAAGGAGGTGTGTTGGGGCTTTTGGCAATTTCGTATTTACTAGCAACAACTACAAAAAACTTTTCGCAAAATAAAAACCGGCAATATCTAATTTGTTTTATCGGCATATTTACTGTTCTTGTTTTTAACCCTGCCAGCATTGTTAATCTAATTGCTTTTTGGTGGCTTGTTGGACAAAACGCGCGAAGTGAACTTGACATTTAGATCGCCTTACCCCAACAATAAAACTAACGATGAAAAAAGGTGCTGCCCACCTACTCGCTATAATTCTTGTTCTTGTCACAATTGGTGTAATAATTTCTGCCAAAAGTTTTGCAAGCAACGATAGTCCGGTTGGAAGATTACTTTCGACGCTCGGAGCAGGGCCTGCATCAGTCGCCACCCCACCACCATCATCAAGCGCCGTTATCGGTTCTTTTACCCCAGATAAAAATTACACAGGCCCAGACCAAGCGAGTGCTCAATCTGTAAACGGATGCCTTACAACTGGTAACCAAAAAGGCACTGGTGCCGTTAGGTTTTCTTGGTCTGTAAGTGGCGCAACGGGAGTGTATGTTACTTGGAGCGGAAACTTGAGTGGTAGATTCCCAACAGCCGGAACCACCACCGCTCCTTTTGTTATTTCAGGATTCACTTCTGGCAACACATATAGCGCAGTACTCCATGCTGTCAATGGCAGCAGGGAAACAACCGCCACAAATGTTTTTGTTGTAAATAACTGTGGCGCAGCTCAACCAACAATCACCTCTTTCACAATCGACAAAAATTACACGGGTTATGTGATCTTTCGGGCAGATGGCCCAACCCCGGCACCACGACTGCTCCATTTGTAATTTCGGGCTGGACACCAGGCAGGACTTATAGCGTAGTACTACATGCGGTCAACGGAACAAGCGAGGTAATAAGCCAAAGTTCGTTTGTTGCAAATAGTTGCGTAAGCCAACCAATAATCGCCTCATTTACTGTTGATAAAAACTACAACGGCTACGACCAAGCCTACGCCTATTCTAGCAACGGTTGTTTAATAAATGGCAACCAAATTGGCAAAGGTGCAATTAGGTTTTCTTGGAGTGCCACAAACACAACAGGTTTGTATGTAACCTGGTCCGGCGACCTTTCCGGCAGATGGCCCGGCTATGGCACAACAACAGCCCCATTTGTGATTTCAGGCTGGACCCCTGGCCGCACATACACAGCCGTGTTGCATGCTGTAAACGGTTCAACCGAGGTAATAAGCCAAACTAGTTTTACGACCAATAACTGCACCACGCCACTTTCGATTTCGGCGTTCACGGCCGACAAAAACTACTATGGATATGACCAAGCCGGCGCTTATTCCAACAATGGCTGCCTTACAAACGGCAATCAAAAAGGCAGCGGCGCTGTAAGATTCACCTGGACCGTTTCGGGAACCAATAACGTGTACGTAACCTGGAGCGGTAATTTGAGCGGCAGATGGCCCGGCTATGGCACAACAACAGCCCCATTTGTAATTTCAGGTTGGACTCGCAATTCCTACTACACAGCAACCCTGCACGCTGTCGGTCCAACAGGTCAAGAAGTCACAAGAGTAACTTCTTTTGTAATTAACAATTGTTTCTAAGAAATTTTGATTTTGCAATTTTTTTGTGGGAAAATAGCAACATATAGCTATGGGGCATACTCCTACAGAGGCGCGTTGGGCTGAATTTGCACCTTTAGCAGACCCAACAGAGTTTATGCGCACAACAGCAGATCTTTTGGTGAGAAACTGTACCAAGTTCTTGCAAGAAGGCTCTTCTCATAGGTCAATTAGAATTTTAAAAGGAACAGGTATAGGCAAACCTCCGGAACGATACTTTCTGGAGATTCCAGAAGAAGGGATACATTGGGAAGGTTTTGCAGATCAAGATTCTGCTCCACAAGAATTTGCACACCCAAGCCTTGACCAAATAGATCTGTATGATGTCCCAATCGAGATTCCAATGAAGGGCACGACAAAAACTTTTCAGGCATCACTTTTATTCGAGCCGGAACACATTGGTACCAACCAAGAAATCCAAATCGAAATTGATGGCTTAGACGAAGCAGATAATATGCCAGATTTCTTATTAAGAAGTGCCATCAAAGATCATGTAGAAAAAGTCACTGCTTTTCTTAAAGAACATCCAAGAATTCCCGCCAAGCCAGAACACATACCTCGTCCCAAAAGAGACCTTGACATCGCTTAGCTTATTCCCGTAAACTACACAAAGTCCGAAGACCGTGGGAGTCTGTGCAAACCATTTTGGGAGACTTAATTAACCTACGCAGGCGAAGCCATTTAATCTCTTCTCCTGGCGCTTTTGATAAGCGCTTTTTCTTTGGCCAATTTAAAAATGGACCAAAAACACAAATCGGCATTTGAAGTTAAAAAAGAAGCAGTTGTCACGCTGACTGAAAAAGTTGGTCGCGCCAAAACAATCGCTTTTGCCAAATATCATGGCTTAACCGTCAATCAAATCGGTGCATTGCGCCAAACGATTAAAGCAGGCGGCGGCGAAATGTTAGTTGCCAAAAACACTCTGATTAAGCGCGCACTTTTGAAAAATAACCTGGAAGCCCCCAAAGAAGATTTACTAGGTCCAATTGCCACTATCCTTTCTTATGAGGACGAAATTGCGCCAATCAAAGCAGTCGCCGATTCCAGTAAAAAACTCGGATTCCCAACTTTTGTATTTGGATTTTTTGGCTCACGAAAGTTAGATGTAAGTGGCTTGGATGCCCTTGCCAAAATCCCTGGCCGCGATGTTTTGCAAGGTCAAGTCGTCGGCACGCTTGTAAGCCCCATTAGAGGCATCGTGACCGTCTTAAACGCCAATATCAGGAACAGAGGCAAAACCAGCCAAGGAAGTTTCTGGCAAAGTTGGCGACATCATGAAAGATATCGAAAAACTTACTGTTTTAGAACTTTCTGACTTAGTTCACGCTTTGGAAGAAAAATTCGGTGTCAGCGCATCTGCAGCCGTTGCCATGGCAGCACCAGCAGCCGGCGCAGCAGCAGGCGGAGAAGCCGCAAGCGAACAAACTACATTCAATGTAGTACTAGCCGATTCTGGCGCAAACAAGATTTCTGTTATTAAAGCTGTACGCGAAATTGTTCCAACCTTAGGACTTAAAGAAGCAAAAGATTTGGTAGACACAGCTCCAAAACCAGTACTCGAAGGCGCCAACAAGGAAGCAGCTAACGAGGCAAAAACCAAGTTAGAGGCAGCAGGCGCAAAAGTAGAGCTCAAATAGTTTTCAATTCACAGTTGACAGTTTACAGAAACTTTCTGTGCTGTTAGCTGTGAATTGTTAACTCAGACTCGACCATCTTCATACAATTTATCTAAACCAACCGGTTCCATACCCATTGCGCGTACACCATCGATTATTTGCTCAAGCGCACTGGGCACTCCGGCAACCCTTGAAATTCCGGTTGACTCCCTAAAGTGCGTTAAGATAATGGAACCCCAAGGATTTCTTTGGTTTCTTAAAAGTGCAAGATAATAGTCGGCAAGAGCCGTAGGATTAAAAGAACTCCATTGCGTACCAGCATCGCCTGAAACATTCCATAATATGGGCCTGAAACCACGATCTGCAAAAGCAGTATCAACAGAAGTGTTTCTATTACCACCAAACGGCCTACCAAAAGGAATAGTTGTTTCCCCCGCAATTCTCATTAGTACATCCTCTGAACGCTTCATCTCTCCATTGGCAATCTGATCCCAATTTTTAAATCTAAGATCCGTATGAGTGTAAGTATGATTACCGAATTTAATGCGACCACTATCACGAGCCTTTCTCACAAAATCCGGATACTGTTCCATTACCTGGCCAATTATGAAAAAAGTCGCACTGACATCTTTGGCAATAAGTGTATTTAATATCTCGTCTCGAGCAAAATAGCCGTCATCAACGGTTAACCCCACTAGAGGCCTATCGCTAGGCCCTTGAAGCACCGGCGCAAGTAAATACTTTCTTTCCCATTGTGGCCTTAAAAGCTTAGGCACAGGCTCTGGTTCCGGCGGAGGAGGAGGCAAGACTGGTGCAGGTGAAAATTCTTCACGAGCGACATCGGTCACAAGATAAATAAATTTATTACCAGAGACAAGTGCTGGTCCCTCTTGTGCAAGCACTAAACTGCCTTCAAATTTTTGCCCACCACAAACCGTGTTGCAGTTAGCAGCTAGTAACCTTACTTGTTCCTGGTCCAAATGCTCTAAAGCTAGTTGTCTTAGATATTCTTCTTCTGTTGGAAAAACGGGCAAACCGCTAGTTCGTCTATCCCCACCCAAGCCAAAAAGCGTAGCACCAGCTCCTAGCCCGCTTCTTAGAATAGCTCTTCTGGCAATACTTCGATCAGGGTTCATAATAACGCCACAGGTATACACCTTACTTCGAGCAATAGCAAAGGGGGTAAAATCAAGGAGTTGCCGCAAATGCACCGACGGCAACTGGCAATGACGCCGGCTTTCTAAAAATTGTGTAATCGGCAATCGGTAGGCCAGCCATGTAGCCATCTTCAACTTTAGGAACTGGGACCAAACCATACTTGCCAACAATTGCCTTTCTTCCCATAGCAAGCCCCTTCTCTCTTTCGCTTATAAAACCAAAAGCTTGTGCAACGGCTTGTGTATGATTTCTGGAAAAATAGGCGCCCTGATCACTTAGCATACCGGCAATGCATTCTATATCCACTTCTGGAATTAAGCTCCTGTAAGTTGCGGATAATCTTTCATGTACAAGCCCAACGTGGCCCGCAAAAGGTACGCTTCTGTCGTCTGCCAAATCAACAGCACCGCCCATGAGTTCCAAACAATCTCCACTGGCATAGTTAACCAAATGTGAATTTTCGCGGATAAATTCTTCGATTTCAGAACTAGGAGCGTCGGCGCCTGAACAAATTTGTTGTAAATTGGAAACAACAAAAGCAACTCTGCCTTGGGCAACATCCGTTTCGAACGCTTTGGCAAGTCGAATCCAGCTGCGACCTACACCTCCGCCAAGGTCCAAAGCTATAAGGGGTTCCCCTTGTGATTTGCCAATAAGAGCGGCGACTCGTTTTGCGTATAGAAGCTCTAGTCCCATTAAAGCACCGGGGCTTTCTCTTCTTTGCGTATTCCACCACCTAGAAAACCTATTAAACTCGTTTGCAACGGGAACTAGTCTTTCGTTTGAATAGTCTCCACCCGTTGTTTGGTAAAAGGTATCTGGCTCAAAAAGAGCTACCAACTCGTTGCGTTTTTGCATTCTTTTATCAAATTTAGGCGCGACTTCTAACCCTTCTATAAATGCTTGTTCCTTGGCCATAGCAGCGAATTTTAGCACAAAAATGCTGTTTTGCCCTCTTGCTATCATAAATTTTTACTGATATACATAAGTGCATATTGGAATTGTTTAGTAAGTAGATAGATCTGCTCCTATCTATTAACAATTAACCATTTACCAAATTCACATTTATGGCACTTGGAGACGACTGGCCAGATTTATTAACCGTAAAAGAAGTTGCAAAAATTTTAAGAGTTGCGCCGCTGACTATAAAACGCTGGGGCAAACGTGGCAAGCTACCAGCAATCCGAATAAACTCTCGCGGTGATCGCAGGTATAAGAAAGAGGCGGTCTTATGGCTGCTTGGGGCAATCCAGTCCGGAAAGAGCCCTGATCAACTATAGCTTTTTTTATATCAGCAAAATTTTTGTTCGTATATTATAATTAGGGAAAGTTTTTAAATATGGCTAAAAAATCATCAGTCGTAACAGCAGTAGGAGTCGCCAGCGTAGTTGCAGCCGCAACTGCAGCAGCCGCAATTCTTTCTGACAAAAAAAATCGCAAAAAAGCTGAGAAAATTTTAAAAGAAGCAGAACGTCGCGGCGGCCAAATCGTTGGGACAATTGAAGACGTAATAAGCGACTTGAAAACTCAAGCAATGAAATTACAAAAAGGAAAAACGCCAGCTGCACCAAAAGCGCTTCCTAAAAAGAAAACGACCGCCAAAAAAGCCCCAGCCAAAAAAACAAGCGCAAAACGCGCTAAATCTTAACAGCAACAATACTCTTACAATTTTTTTAACTATTTCCAGTTGTTAGTCTGCTACAATTTAGTTGAAAGGCGGTGAATTGCTTTGACAATTACAATTGGAAGTTTGAGTCCGTTGCTTTCTATATTGTTCGGAGTTTTAATTTTTATTTTTCCAAAATCACTAAACTATTTAATCGCCGCGTATTTGGTGATTTCCGGTTTACTTGGTCTTGGAATCATCAGGTAAAATAGTGGCGAGTTGCGAGTAATAAGTGCCTAGTCGACTGTGACGTGGCCGTTACCCCTTTACACTAATCACTAAATCACTATACACTAACCCCTAACTATGCTTGATACTGCAATCGAGGCAGCGCGTGCAGCCACCAAGGTCACCCTTAAATATTTTAAGAATCAACCTAAAGTTCAATATAAACCTGATGCTTCCCCCGTCACTATCGCCGATAAAACGGCCGAAAAGGTCATAAGAGGTATCATTAACCAACGCTTCCCAGACCACGGCATAATCGGCGAAGAATTCCCTGCAGAAAAACCCGAAGCGAGATTCAAATGGATAATCGACCCAATCGACGGCACCCGAGATTTTATTCGCGGCATGAAGTTATGGTCCACGTTTATTGCCTTAAGCGATAACGGCAAAATTGTAGCATCTGTCGCGTATTATCCAACAACAGACGAAATGTTCACAGCCCAAAAAGGCCGAGGCACACGCTTAAATGGGAAAAAAATTCACGTATCCAAAATTAAAGACATTAATTATGCCTATCTTTCACACGGACAAATAACCAGGTTTGAAGCTAGTGGCTATTTTAAAAACTTCATGAATGTTGCAAGAACTGTAAATTCTAAAAGAAATTTTGGCTCCTACAGCCTAGCTCAGCTTTTAAACGGACACGTTGATATTTACCTAGAACCTGGTGGCGGCATTTGGGATTTTGCGACGCCTTCGCTTTTGGTTGAAGAAGCCGGCGGCAAGTTTACAAATTTTGCGGGACAAAAAAAGTTAGATTCTGGTAATGCCATTATGACAAATGGTGTACTTCACACCAAAGTACTAAAACTATTTAATCAAAAATAGTCTTACAGTACCAATGCTGATTCTTGTACTAAAAATTGTTCAATAAGTAATATTTAGACTATCTAAATATGCTAATTATTAGCGCAGTATTTTGCCATTTTAGTGGACTTTTCCCCACTCAACAACGACCCCATCTTTGGCGTACGGCAAAAGCGCTTCTTCTATCATCTTCTTAATTTGGGAAAGTCTTTTTTCGTTGGTTGCTTCCGCACGCATGGTAAGTTGTGGTTGCGTATTGCTGGCGCGAACAACTGCCCAGCCATCTTCCCATTCCAACCTGATCCCATCTATCGCGATTATTTTTTCGCCTTTTTGCTCGAAGTATTTTTTAAGCTCTTTGATTATTTCAAATTTTTTATCGTCCGGTGCACTAACTCTGGTTTGCGGTGTTGAAACGTATTTGGGCATCGAAGCAACAAGCTCGGAAACAGTTTGATTGGTTTCTGCCACGTATTCTAAGAATCTGCATGCGGCATATATAGCATCGTCAAAACCATACCATCGATCGGCAAAAAAGATGTGGCCAGAAGTCTCGCCTGCTAGTTCCGCATGGTCTTTGACAAGTGCTTCTTCTATATACGAATGCCCTACCCTAATAAGCTTATATTGCCCACCGCTAGCAACAACATCGTCTGTTGCACTGCGACTACACTGCAGTTCAAAATCAACTAAACTGCCAGGTTTATCTTTTAAAATTTTACGGGCGCAAAGTGCGGTTATTAAATCGCCTCTAACTACTTCCCCATTTTCATCAACGATCCCAACCCGGTCGGCATCTCCGTCGAAAACTATTCCATGTACCTTACTGGCAATATCTTCTACATATTCTTCGGTGATATCCTTCTCCGTAACCTTTCCCTGGCCCTGGGTAAATTTTTCACTCAACATCAATTTCTTCAATTGTTGCAGTTGTTCACCAAACATAGCGCCGCCGCCGAAGCATGGTTTGAAGCCATTGTATTCTGGCGGATTGTGAGATGCCGTAATTGCGACGGCTCCGTTGATGTTGTAAAACTTACGGGCCCAATAAATCATCGGCGAAGTGACCATGCCAACCCGAATTACGTCAATTCCAGTTTCTAGTAAGCCTTTTTGGCATTCTTCTTGGTATTTTGGAGAGGTTTCGCGAGCGTCGTATCCCACCAAAGCTTCCAAAAAGCCGTTTTGGCGCAAAAATGTACCGAAGGCCTTGCCAAACACGTATGCAAACTCCGGCGAAAGATCTTTCCCAACTAAACCACGAATGTCGTAATCACGAAATATCGCCTCATTAACTTTCATGTATTCAATTCTAACAGAGCAATGGCTACTTGTCTTGGGGGTCAGGAGCTTCGCTTAGAATAGCAGCGGCAGCGGCAGGATCGACTGGATTTACTGAAAGGCCCGTTCCAAGTTCAAATCCGGCTCTATGAACTAGCCTCGGAATGATCCTGATATACCAATCGCGATTGTGGTCAATATAGTAGTTGTAGGCAGGCTCTCCTTTGAAGCTAATCATAGGCAGACCAGGGTGCAAATGTGCAGGATTACGCACCGTAAGATGAAAAAGAAGCCGGCGAATGGCATCCTGCAAAACCAGGGCAAGATCTGCCAAAACTTCGTCGGAAGTTTCGCCAAAATCTTTACCAATCGGTTCCTGCTTCAGGGTGTCTATATTGATCTGCTTAGGCACGACAACAAGCTGAGAATGCGGGTGCCTAATCGAGGCTCCTGCGGCCTCGCCAACGTTATTGAAGATAATTACATGGCCATTTTCGCGATTGGCGTTGAACCTGGCACGATAAGCTTCTAAAATTAGGCCCACTTGAGCAGAAGGCAAAGTGTCTAGATCGTGCGTATCGTCCGGGGAATGAATAATAACCTCATGGAAGTCTGTAATCGGGTATTTGTTCTTGATAACACGCACCTTCCAGCCTGGCTCGTAAGGCTGGCCTGTGCCTATACGGTAAAGTTCTTCGCCGGGTATTTTCTCAAATCCTGGGCAAAAGATGCAAAGCTTGTTAACAGGACCCGTAGCCTGAATTTTTACGTCTGAAGGTCTTTTACTACGATTTTCGGCAATTAAAACCCATCTATTTGTTGTAATGTCTGGAACGAACTTTGCCACTTCATAACTATTGTGTAACAACTCCCGCGAGATTACAAGTTAGGCACAAAACGGCTAATTTGCAAAAAGCATACTCAAGCCCCAAATTGGCACTTACTCTAGGTCTATCCCTTAAAATTTGCTAGAAAACGAATTTTTTGAGCTTATAGTGACAGTTTTTTAAAGCGAAAAATCACGATATTTGTAACCACTCCCCCGCTAAATCATCACTATTGAGTACATTTTTTTGTGCCTACATATTCGTGAGAGTGCAAGGTCCTCTGTTAGTTAAAAGTTACGGTTGCAAAGAAATTGTATTAGCAGTTTTATTTTTGTTGGCCTATTAAATCCTAATAAGCGGAGTATGTCTATAGTTTACCAATTTTAACTGGACAAAATATTAATATAGGTCTATTTTAAATTTTCCGAAAAACCGAATTTTTGGGATAAAAATTGCCAAAAAACAAGGATGGCAAAAACCGGCAAAACCGCCATCCTGCCTATCCTTTGGGGTTCCTGAAAAAGTCGCCATAACCATTCAAGACCCATTTTTTGCAAAAATCCTGGTGATCTAGTTTTATGCCCAGATATATAGTCGATACCACCCCCAACACCAATGAAAACCCCAACGTTCAAGGCACCTTTGTTGCGCATGATCCAGAATTCTTGGGAACCCATGCCAAAAGCAACAAAGAGTATGTCGACCCTCCCGGCAGCCGAAATTGCCTTTTTTAGCCTCAAATCATAGCTTATAGTGGGGTCACCTGAAGCTGCAAAGGCAACTTTCAAGCCAGGATACTTAGCCATTTGGCGCTGCTTGGCAGTCTCTGCTACATTACCAAAACCCCCTAAAAAGCCTACTGTAATAGGAAAATCGGCACATTTCTGGCATAGTTTTTCTATCAAATCCGTGCCTGTGACCCTATTTTGAACCTTACCACCCAAAATTAGCTTCGACACTACCACCCCTGTGCTGTCTGGTAGGTTTAAGTTGGTTGAGTCAAGTATATTTTTGAAGTTTTGGTCCTTTTTGGCAAGCATGATAAATTCACTGTTAACTGTTGCAACAAAATTATGACCCATCTTGTCCCGTGCAAGACCTATAATGTCGTCAACTGCTTCTTTTTCGGAAACGTCATCGACTTCGACCCCGAGTATGTTAATTTTATGCCGTTTTAGGGGCTTTTGGGGGCTAGTTGAGGCTAAATAGGCACTTTTTTTCATCTCTTAACACTATTTAAGACCATTAAAGTCTCTTTGGCAACCTGTTCCCAATTGAACAATTTAGCGCTAATCCTAGAGGTTATTGCCTTTTGTTTAGTTTGATATACATAAATAGTGGTTTGATGCAATTTATTAAGCCATTCTTGGGGTTCATTTAGTTTTACTAGCATCATAGCCTCAAGTTCGTGCAAATTACCGTTTTTTGATGCATTTGCACCTACTTTGTCTATTTTACTATTATGAATGAACTGTTTGTATCCCCTAGTAAATGCCATGAAAATTTCCCGATGTGCGGGAATATCGCTAGCAATCACTGGTGTGCCAACAGCAAGCGATTCGACAATTGGCAAACCAAACCCTTCGAATAAACTGGGGAAAACAAAGGCCTGAGCGCCACCATAAAGCCCCGGCAGATCAGCATGGTCCACATAACCCAAAAATTTTACCTTGTCTTGTATGCCTAAGTGCCGCGGACGCGCCATAATTTGATTGTAATCCCACCCCATTTTAAACGACCGTTATCTTGTCGCCACTTACCCCGTATCTCTTAACAAGATCGCGCTTAGTCGATGCCGAAACTGCAATCAGATGACTAGCGTGTTTGGCCGCAAACTTGGATGCAAAATCCAGATAATAACGCTGCGGGAACTTGTGGTAATTGGGCAAAAACTCCACTCCAAGGTCATGCATTGTAACAACTGCAGGCACCCTATAGTTCTTAAGAATCGGCAAAGTATGTGCAGGTACAAATAAAACATCGACTGGCGATTGCCAAGTTTCTAGTGCTAACCCAATTTGGGTCCATAAACGGTTTGGAGCAATAAGCTTAAAGTCGAAATTGCTGGGAAATTGTTTGGAGATATCGGCAATATCTGGAGGACACCCCCCAAATGCCCTTAAATAGACCCTGTAGTTGTTTTTTTTATCAACTTTGGCAAGAGCTTTTAGCAGATATAGGGAATAGTTTTCGGTGCCGGTGTTTTGCTGGCCAAACGCACGAGAACCGTCAAAGCCGATTAACATGGGGTCAATTGTAGATCTTCCATTTAACATTTGCTATTTAACATTTATTTGTAAATATTAAGATTTGAAGCTGGAGAAGAGTAAAAGAAATGACAGATGGTAAATGAAAGCTGATGTCGCTACCGCGAGATCAGCATCTTCTTCCAGACGTCTATGTTTTCAAGCGCAATTCCCGCTCCATAGACAACTGCATGGATTGGGTCTTCCGCAACCTGGGCCGGAACATTAGTCTGGGACGTTATCAGCCTGTCTAAACCACGCAACTGGCTGCTTCCGCCTGTGAGTACCATTCCCCGATCTATGATGTCTGACGAAAGCTCTGGGGGCGTTTGTTCTAAAACGTTTTTGATACAGGAAACGATCAAATTTATAATCGGCGCAATCGCAGCCGCCACTTCGTCGGAATCGACAATCACGCTCTTTGGCAAACCCATCACGGCGTCGCGACCTTTAACGTCCATGGTTTTTTTGGGGTGAACCGGAACAGCACAGCCAATTTTGACCTTGATTTCTTCGGCCATGCGCTCGCCAATTATTAAGTTATGAGCCCGGCGGATATAAGCAACAATCGCCTCGTCTATTTTCGCTCCGCCTGCACGCACGCTATCAGAAGCAACAATTCCTCCCAGGGAAACAACAGCCGCACCAACTTGGCCACCACCAATATCGACAATCATGCTCCCGTAGGCAGCTTCAATTGGCAGCTTTGAACCGATGGCAGCAGCAAGTGTCTTATCAATCAAATAGGCAGATTTGGCACCGGCCGCTACCGTTGCTTCCAAAACCGCTCTTCTTTCAACCTGGGTAATGCCTGAAGGAACGCAAACCATCACTTGTGGCCGGAAAAATTTAGAGATTCCGGTGCCGGCCATAACCTTGTTAATAAAATACTTGAGCATGGCCTCACAAACAAAATAATCAGCAACTACCCCATCTTTTAACGGTTTTTGGGCAATTAAATTCGTACCTGTGCGACCTAACATGTCGCGAGCATCAGCACCAACCGCAATCACCTTTCCAGTATTGGCATCAATTGCTACAACCGAAGGCTCGGAAAGAACCACACCCGAACCTACCGCCCAAACCAGTGAGTTTGAAGTTCCCAGATCGACACCAAAGCTTTTTGAGGAAACGAAAGGAAGTCTCATGCCATCGGGCATTGTAAAACGCACCCTATTTTAGATCAACAACTAAGTTTTGAAATACTAACTTAAATATTACTTAAGCAGATCAAAGGAGGACTACTATCTACTGAATATTACGGAGCAACTTCTTGCCAGTTCACCGAAGGTGTAGAAATAATATTGTTCAGATTAATTAAGTATTTAGGATCAAATCTTACAGATTCTGCAGGATCGGTGCTGTTGTTACAAATAGCCCCACATGTTGCCCCACCAAGTTTCCTACCCATGGAAACTTGACCGCCATAAACGGCACCGTTGACTACAAGCTGCGGCCCCTGCAAGGTAGAAGCATCGGTTGTATCTGAAAATGTATTGTTTGCAATGTAGATTCCGTCTATTCTGGTCACGTCTGTATTCACTTTAATATTGCCGCTGGCAATAATTGCCAGCGTACTGGTTGGGTCGACCGTGATGTTGCCTGTAATTGTTAAGTCGCCATTGTAAAACCAAGCGATATTTTTACCGGCAGGTATTGTGGTTGTGCCCACATTGCCGCCGCTTGCACAATATGAAAGGCCGCTAGCCACACCCAAATTACACTGAGTATTAGTCTGAGCCTTTGAAAGGAACCTGTCTGCCAAATATGAATAGGTGCCAGCAGGCATTAAGTTACCGACTGCGCCACCATTTAAGACCCATTTTGCAGAATTAACATTAGTGTTAATGCCTTTGCTGATCAGCAAATATTGTGAGCTGTACTTTTGGGTTGGAGAAGCAGGCGGCGCAAGCTGAGAAGAAATGTCGTTTTGAGCACCAACATCGCCACCTGTTGTTTCAAACCAAGCGTTTACAGTAACAGTAAACTGGAATCTATTTGCGCCCGGAGTACCGGCCCGAGTTCCATTGTTAGCCCAGGTCGTGTCGGTAGGGCTACAACTTGGGATCACATAAGCATCCAAGAAACCCGGTCCTTGATTTGTGCCGGTATTGAAGCTAAATGATAAAGGTCCACTAGCTGCACCAGAGGCAATACCCGCCGGCACGTTGAATGTTTGATTAACAGGTGTAGACTGAGCGTCTGATGGTATCGAGCCAGGAGTCGGACAAGCAGGATAACCCGCTTGAGCTGTCACACCAGGCATAGATTTCCAAACACCTACAGTTACAGCTGGTGAAGTGGCAGCACCTACGTTGTTAACAAATATGGTTGCAGTTTGAGTGGTGTTTGCCTGATAAGCAGCACCTGGTGTTGCTGGGTTAAAGGTTACGGCAAGATCAAGACACTTCGGAACCATAAAGAAATGTGGCCTAGTATCAACATAGGGAACCAAGCCACTCGGAGGAGTGCCGGGTGGACCAGTGTAAATGTATTCGGCCTGATACGGAAGTCTTGCAGGTATTGCCAGCTGAACCTGAGGCGAATTAACTCCGTACCAAATATTCCATGAATGAACGACGTCTGGTGCAAAGGCGTTGGAAACTGTAGTTGTCCAGTGATTGGCGGGACTTTCGACAGCAGCCGGCACAGTAATACTACCCGATCCATTGAATGGGCCCGCGATATAACCATCTGTCCAGTTGTTGTTTGTATCTACATTTATCCACCAGCCATTTGTATTGGGGTTAACCGGTGAATCAAAGCTAAACGTTACAGGGTAAGTCGCTTGACCCAAAGTGGTACAAGTTGCTGCAATTGAAATGTTCAAATTAGTAGGCACACAAGGACTGCCAACGTTAAAGGTGATACCAGGCGAAGTTTGAGTCCCACCCGCACCATTGTAATAAGTGTAAATATCTGGTGGCGGGTTGGCCCCAACCGTCACTTTAAAGTAATAAGCTTGGGCCTGAGTTGGAGTTGTTAAACCTGCCGTAATTGGCGCCATTTGCGAACTAGCAGACCAGGTCCAGGTATTCGTTCCCTCACCATAGTATGTATAAGAACTTGCAACGCCATTATAAGCATTAATTCTCCAGTAATATGAAGTATTGGCAGCCGGAGCGTTAAAGGTGGAACCGTTTTGCGTAAACACGCTGGAACTACTCCAAGTCGTACTCATAGCACCAGTGCCGGGGTTAGCGGCAAAATTCCTGTAGGACCAACTACCCCACCCAGCGGTTGTCGTGGTTACATCAACATAATAGCCGTTCTCGTTGTTAGCATTGTCAGTCCAATTAAACGTGACTGTTAAAACGCCACCAGGACAACTGGCAACTGATGACAAGCCGGAAGGATTCGCTGGCGGACAAGGCGGGTTGTATGTGTGAGTCGTTACAGGACTCCAGCTTCCATTGAAGGTCGCTGCATAATAAGTTTGACCTGCAACAAGCGCCGGCATGGCACCACTACCACCAACAAAATAATTATAGTTCCCAGGCGCTGTACTTGTTGGATTAGAAAAAGGTGTACCGGAAGTTACATTGTAAAGCCATGTTGGGTTTGTATTGCTAGCTTGATAAGTAGATGGGAACGTTGAACTATTACTTAACCTGAATTGATATTGGTATCTAATACTCCCAGATCCCCCAGTATCTTGAGAACTACCACTTCCGTTTATTGTCATTGTGCCACAGCTATCTGTCATGGTCGGCGCGGCAGGAGGAGCTATTGTGATTGTTGTGCTGCAAACTGCACTACCTCCCGCAGAAGGAAAAACAGTAAAGCTTTTACTGCCTGCAACAGTGTAATAGTAGGAAAACCAATTACTTGCACTACCAACAAAAACGGCATCTGCAGATGGATTATTCCAGCCAGCAAAGTTTCCCCCGGTTGAAAGAGAATACGTCACATTATTACCCGCACCACTATTTTGCGAAGCAGGACTAGAGATACAAGTAGCGCTAGCTGGAGGCGGGGGTGGTGGTGGAGGAGGCGGACTTGAAGTGACAGTGACAGAACAAGTTGCAGTTCCACTTGGATTAAGATTCATCGAAAAAACCTTACTACCCGAAGAAGTGAAGTAACCAGCGATACTGTTGTAAGGTCCACCGCCTGCAGGGCTTGGACCTGGGCTATTCACATAACCAGCAGGTGGAGAAATGCTCCAAAATGTACCCGAGCTAGGGAAAAATGTAATTTGCTGGTTAATAGCAGCTGAAGATGGTGAAGAATTACAACTAATTCCCGCTGGTGGTGGTGGCGGCGGCGGGGGTGGTGGTGGAGGCGGTGTACCAGAGCATGAGAGAAATGTATTAACAGCATAGTAGCCACCAGTTGTCCATAAAGATCCATAATTATTTTGTGCTCTTATATCAAAATTAATAGTCTGATTAAGAGAAAAGCCCGTTTGTAAATATGAAAGCCCACTAGTCGAAGCCCCTGCACCATATAAAGGCGGCGACCCCGGATTATAAAGTGCTTGAGGATTTCCCCCGACGCTCCAATATATGTAATACCCTGTCGCGTTTGACGAAGACGTCCACCTAAAGTTTATTTGGGCAGCAGAACTACCATTACAACTAACATCTGCTTGAACAGTCTGATTATTAAACCCCCCTGGAGGACTTCCGGCGGGTGGCGGAGGCGGAGGCGGAGGCCCAGGCGGAGGTGGTGGAGGCGGAGGCGGACCACCAGGGGCAGTATACGTCCCTGATGATTGATACGTACAGCCGTTAGTAACAGAAATACCTGACTGAATTGTTACCCACCCCGTTCCATTACCATTAACCTGAACCGTAAAAGGGCCATGAGTACAATTGACATAAGCTCTATCTGGAGGACCACTAGAGGTGCCTTGAGATTGCGTCCAGCTTGGAAAGTTCGCTTCCACACCGCTTGATCCATTTAAGACTCTTCCCTGAAAGCTAGTGTTTGTAGAATTATTGGTCATTGTGAGGCCAATTCCTGCATAAACAGGGATTGAAATATTACGTGTAATGTTGTTATGAAATTCAGTAAAGCTCGCTGTGATAGCATTAACACCGACACCACACGTTGCCTGTATATAAGCTGAGAAAGTCCAGCTTAAAGTACTACCACCAGGAAATGCATTGTTTGAGTAGTCGGTAGGACCTCCACTCCAAGAAAAGGATACAGAACCTAAATTACCAGATTGCCCAACATGGAAAAGCATGTCAACCGATCCTGGATCACAGCCGGGTTGTCCATAAAGTGTTAAGTAAAATTGAATATTCTGACCTACAGTGGCGGTGCTTAGATTTGAGGAAAGATCACTAGTTAAGCCAGAACAAGCATAAGCATTTGTTGGTTTAGCAATAAAATAAAAGGCAGAAAAAGCAAAAAAGAATACTGCCGCGAATATAAACTTTCTCACTCTTTTATCTCCCAGAAATTCTTTTGATCATGCTCTGCACTTGCGTATTCCTTAGGAAAAGTAGCTTTTATATAGTCTCTAGTATCTTTCGCGAGGACTAACACCTGTGGATCTCTAGTTGCAGAATACTGACCGATTAAGGAATAAAAAACCGAAGTATACCTACCAAATTTTATAACTCTTTCCTTCACCGGATTGGAGTCCTTAAAACTCTCAGCTTCGGCAATTGGCTTATAAAAGTTTTCGTCTAAGTCTTTCTTAAGCACAGCACTACCGCTAGCGTTTTTAAAAGCTCCCTGACTAAGGGCAGAAATAGAAGTCTTAAGGGTCGCTGACGTCAGAGGAACACGAGATTCAGACTGAAGAAGAAAAAAGCCAACTACAATAAGGATAATCGCAGCAGAAGACAAAAATACCAGAAAACGACGCTGACCCATTCTGGAAATCATTCCAACAATAGGCTGACTAAATTTTTGTGGCTGGACAGGTGCCACGGACTGATCGCTTTGCATAAGGGCAGCTATTCCCAGATTAGAACAAGGATGAAAAGGTTGTCAATTGTTAACTATGGAAAACTGAGTAAATTTTTACTGGAGTTACGAACTTAAGGAAGACATTCCGGAATAAAAGCACCGGAATCTGCAGTACCCTTAAATTGATCAGGATAAGTCGTTTTAAAGAAAAGAGTTATTCCTTTACATACAACTTGAATTTCTCCATTTCTGTTAGAAAGATATGCTGCTTGCAGAGGAGAAAGAGCACCAGTCAAACCTCCAGATCTTATAAGAGCCTGTTTAAGGGGATTTGCATCAGTAAAAGTGGAAGCCCTTAACAAAGGATCATAATA
>JACPYZ010000038.1 GCA_016195765.1 Candidatus Curtissbacteria bacterium
CTTGAAGATGGAATAGTCAAACGATTCCTCAAGGGAAACGAGAGGTTTATGCCCTTAACTGAAAGGCCTCTCGGCCCCAGTGAAAACGAAATAAAAACTAACCCGCGTGCGCGAAGCGCAAAGCTTCGTGTCGCAGAAAGAATATAATTTGTGACTTATACTAATCAAATTTTTAAGAGTCTTTGCTCTTTTAAATTTAACAACCGAAAGAAAAAGGAATACTAAGGAAAAAACTCGAATTAGGTTTTGCCCCTTAGAGAAAGAAGATATGCTGCCCGTATCCGATTTTAAATATATTGCGACAAAAAGCAATTTAAACATAAACAAACCGCTGACAAGCCTTGGCTATTTACCCGAGTGGCAATCGCTTGGAAAAGTAAAAATAAAATTATTGCTAACCTTAGGCGCCGTGTTATTTTGTCTTTTTGGAACACAACTGGTTTTTGCCAGTAATCTTTCAACAGGTGGTGAAAAATTAGTGAGTATTGAGAAGGAAATTCAAGATCAAGAAACAGAAAATCTTAAATTAAAAACTCAAATTGCTCAGTCTTCTTCTCTTTCTACACTTTTTAACAAAGCCCAATCTTGGGGTTTTGAAAAGCCTCAAAAAGTTATTTCAAATTGATAGTACAATCAAAATAGGCGATGAGACGTTTAAAACTGATTCAAGTTTTGGTTATTCTGACGTGTCTTGCGATAATTGTCAGGCTTTTTTACTGGCAATTTTTAGCAGGCATAGAAAAAAGAACATTACAATCCTTTGCCGAGGACGAAATACCCGCGCCGCGTGGTGATATTTTGGCAAGTGATAATTTTCCGCTGGCAACAAATCAAGAAGCATATCTTATTTTCGCAACACCTAAAAATTTAAAAGACAATCCGAGAGATATTTCTCGTAAACTGGCACCAATTTTGATTACGGATAAGCCAGCAACCGGAAGCGCCTTTGGGCTAGAGGGTTTTTACAATAGCACCGTAAAAGGTAAACCCGGAAAACAAAACAGTAGTGTTGACCCGCAAGGCGTACCAATTATGACGGGGAAATTTTCGGCGCTCAGTCCCAAAAAAGGTTCAACGCTAATAACCTCGATTGACCGCACCATTCAATTTATTGCCGAGTTAAAAATAAAAGAAGCGGTCGAAAAATATGGTGCCAAAGATGGAACAGTGATAATTTCTGATCCTAAAAACGGCCATGTGCTAGCAATGGCTACCTACCCCAATTACAACCCAGCATTTTTTGGTCTTTACGATCAAAAATTATATAAGAATCTAGCAGTTGCTGATAACTACGAACCAGGTTCGACATTTAAACTAGTAACTATGTCAGCTGCTATGGATTTAAATTTAGTGACCCCGCAAACAAAATGTGATGTATGTACAGGCCCCAGAAAAGTCGGTGGCTACGAAATTTCGACCTGGAACAATAAATACTATCCCGACTCAACCATGACAGAAGTAATCGAACATTCGGATAATGTCGGCATGACTTTTGTGGCTGGTAAACTCGGTGTCGATAAATTTGTAAACTACATCAATAAGTTTGGTTTTGGCAAAAAAACAGGAATAGATTTAGAAGAAGAAACAACAGGTTCAATTCATGACAAACGCGATTGGAGAGAAATCGACTTGGCAACAGGTTCATTTGGGCAAGGCCTGACCGTCACGCCGATTCAAATAGTTCAAGCGGTTCAAGCCATTGCAAACGGTGGACAAATGTTTCCGCCGCGTTTGGTTCAAAGTGTGGTTGATGGTGGCAAAACAGATTCCGTTAAGCCGCCAGCTGCTGTTCAAATTATCTCTCCCCAAAGCGCGACCCAAATGACAGAAATGATGGTCAATGCTGTTGACCATGGTGAAGCCCAGTTCTTTAAGCCAAAAGGGTATCGCATAGCCGGAAAAACAGGCACAGCCCAAATTCCAGTTGCAGGCCATTACGACCCCAATAAAACTATCGCCAGTTTTGTTGGCTTTGCGCCGGCACAAAATCCAAAATTTGTCATGCTTGTTCGTTTTACCGAACCGACAGCGTCAACCTTTGGCGCGGAAACCGCGGCCCCAACATTTTTTGCAATCGCCAAGGAACTATTTAACTATTACGGAATTTCGCCGTCAGAATAAGTTCTGTATAATACACACATGGATTTTTTAAAAATGACTGGTCTTGCAAGTAACGAAGTTTTATTAAATACATTGTTTTTTGTTGGCATTATCTGGACATTCGTCTGGAAAGGAATGGCCCTCTGGTATAGTGCTAAAAACAATCAAAAAATTTGGTTTATCGCGCTTCTTTTAGTCAACACTCTTGGTCTTCTGGAAATAATTTATTTGTTTTATTTCTCAAAGAGGAAGCTAACTCTGAGGAAAATATATTCAGACGTTAAATCTCTTAAGCCACCCTTACATCGTTAAACAAAAAAAGGGGCAGGTACAAAAACCAACCCCTAATAAGAACATTTAAAAAAACCCTACTTTCTAAACCAAGCGACGTAAGCAGCCCAAACGCCTACTCCCAAGTGTAAAATATTATCCATCGGGTTTTCTAAGTTTGCCAGTCCAAATGCACTTGAACTCACAAATCCGTAAACACCAAAAAATAACGTTACTACGGCATAGACCATCGTCAGTGTTCTTTGCATCTTAGAATCGAGTGCAAAAGCCCCACCTAAAGCGACAAGCCCAAGGACTGTGTGCGCAACATTTTCACCGGTATCAAACCACCAAGAACTACCAAATATACTTTGTGCGGCAGTTGGGCCTAAAACACCGACAAATCCTAAAACGCCGATTAGTAAAAGAACAGCACCCACAAGAATTAAAAATTGTTTTGGATTCACTAAAACTCACCTCCTTCCGTACCTGAATATTCCTAGATTAAACCTACTTTTACGATAGCTCATCACCCCAACAATTGCAAATTTAAAAAACTTTGTAATTTGAGGCCAAATTTTGCTAAAATTGAACCTTAGACTACGTTTACATGTGGCAAAAAATAAAGAACTACTACCATCTTTTACAGGCAGCAAAAGCTGCCCTTTTTTTTAACTACCCCTCCAAACATATAAGTGTAATAGGCGTCACAGGTACGGACGGCAAAACGACGACCGCCCACATGATTTACGAAATATTAAGGTCCCAAACACCAAAAGTTTCTATGATTTCATCAATTTATGCGGTTGTTGGCTCAAAATCTTATGACACTGGCTTCCACGTAACGACCCCGAGCAGCTGGCAAATTCAAAAATTCTTAAGAAGAGCCGTTGATTCTGGGCATAAATACTTTATCTTAGAAACAACTTCTCACGGGCTTGATCAAAACAGGCTCGCATTCGTGAATGTCGATGTGGGAATTCTCACAAATATTACTCATGAACATCTCGATTACCATGGGTCTTGGGAAAAGTACGCGCTAGCAAAGTCCAAGCTTTTTAAAAAAACAAATTTTGCAATTCTTAACTATGACGACGCCAAGTCGTATGAATTTCTTAAAAACAAAGTTACGGGCAAGCTAATTACCTATAGCCTAAAACAAGACGCTACCTATTCGCTCAAAAACTTTCCGCTCAAACTTAAGGTTCTGGGTGCTCATAATCTCTCAAATGCACTAGCTGCAGCAGCTGCCACTTCCACGCTCGGTATTAGCAAGCAAAAAATCACAAAGGCCTTGAATAGTTTCCGATCTCCAAAAGGCAGGCTCGATAAAATTGATTTGAAACAAAATTTTGACGTCTACATAGACTTTGCCCACACACCTAACGGTTTGAGCCAAGCCTTAAGTACTCTAAGGGCTACGACTCGTAGCAATAAGTCCAGATTAATTGTGGTCTTTGGCGCCGCCAGTGAAAGAGACGTTAAAAAGCGCCCAATTATGGGCGGTGTAGCTGATGAATTTGCCGATATTGTGATCCTCACCTCAGAAGACCCCCGTCGGGAAAAGCCAGCGAAAATAGCAGCAGAAATTGCAAAAGGTATAAAGCATAAATCTCTGAATAAAACTCTGTTTGTAACAGTCGACCGTGCCCAAGCGATCGAGCAAGCCATCATGCTTGCCCAACCGAGTGACATCGTCGGCACTTTTGGCAAAGGCCACGAAAAAAGCATGACCATTGGTCGCCGCGATTATAAATGGGACGAGTACGAAATAGTCAAACAGGCAATAAGAAAAAAGATGCATGCAAAATAGATTTTCGGCAATTATCTTGGCAGCGGGGATGGGCAAAAGAATGAATTCAACTCTGCCAAAAGTGCTGCACCCAATCGGTGATGAATCTATGATTGTGCACACTGTCAATCTTGTTAATTCCACTACACCAGCTTTTGTTATCACGGTCATAAGCAAAGCAAACGGGCAAGAAGTTAAAAAAATAATCGGTAAAAGGTCTCATTTTTGCATTCAGGAAAAACAACTTGGAACCGCCAATGCAACTCAAACTGCCCTAAAGCAAATACCAAAAGAAGTTGACACGGTTGCTGTTTTTTACGGCGACGATACAGTCTTTTACGACAAAGAAACTGTAATTGAAATTTATAAAAACCATCAAAGTTCAAATGCAGATATTACATTTGTTTCGCTCATTCACAAGAACCCAAAGGGCCTTGGTCGCGTCGTTCGAGAGAACGGGGAAATCATTGGAATTGTTGAAGAAAAAGATGCTTCGCCAGAACAATTAAAGTCTGAAGAAGTTACCGATGGTCTGTATTTTTTTAAGAAAAATTATCTGGAAAACGCAATTGTTAATCTGGAAGCGTCTCCCGTCACGGGAGAATATTATCTTACCGATCTTATTAATCTTGCCCTAAAAGATGACAAAAAAGTCGAGGCTTACCAACTTGAAGACGCTTCTAAGTGGCATGGCGTAAATACGCAAGAGGAACTCAAAGAAGCGAATGAAAAATTTGCGGCAAGTGTACGCGACACGCGCATTCACATAATGGGCATATCAGGCGCAGGTGCAGCCGCTGTTGCGGGTATTGCAAGTGCCAGTGGCTTCAAGGTAAGCGGGTGCGATTTGCAGGGCCACTCCGTTTACTCTCATAACTTGGACGTAGAAATCGAAGAAGGTCATTCACCAGACCACATTCAAAGTGTCGACATGCTAATTGTTTCTCCTGCTGTAACCATACTAGATCCAAAAAATAAAGAAATTGAACAAGCCAAAAGGAAAAATATTCCTGTTTTGACCTGGCAAGAATTCCAAGGGAAATTTTTACAAAAAGACAAATACGTAATAACTGTTGCTGGTGCTTATGGTAAATCAACAACAACTACAATGATTGCTAAAATTCTAATTGATGCAAACCTTGACCCAACAGTCGAAATTGGCGCCAAAGTAACAGAATGGAATTCCAATTACAAAGTTGGCAATTCTAAATATTATATTTGTGAATCCGACGAATATAATAATAACTTTTTAAATTATTACCCAACAATTGCCATCATTTTAAATATAGGCTGGGATCACCCCGACTTTTTTAAAACACGCGAATCGCTTGTTGAATCTTACCGAAAATTTATTGGCAATATCCAAGAAGACGGAACTTTGATTATTCCAAACGATCCGGAATTAGAAGCCCTAGCTAAATCTGCCCTACCCAGTGTCAAAGTTGTAAAAATTGGCCAGTTTGGAGATTTGAAACTTTCAATAATTGGTGATTTTAGAAAAGAAAACGCAAATGCAGCACTGACAGTTGCCAAAGTTTTAAATCTGGATTTGGATCGCGCCAAATATTCTATTGAATCTTTTAAAGGTATTGGCAGAAGACTTGAACTCAAAGGTGAAATTAAAACCGTCAGCTTTTATGATGATTATGCTGTGCAACCATATACAGTACTAAAAACCGCAAATGCTCTTAAAGAAAAATATTCGGACAAGAAAGTGGTGCTTGTTTTTGAACCCCATACTTTTTCCAGAGTCGAAAAATTCTTTGATGATTTTGTAAAAACCTTAAAAGAAGTAAATGCAGACCAAATCTTTGTGACATCTGTTTACCCGGCCAGGGAAAGCGGAGACGTTGCGCAACTTTCCAAAAAAATCGCGGGTGCCGTTGGCGGAAAAACATTTTATACGGGTTCAATCGAACAAACAGCAGACCACATAAAAAATAACCTTGCGAATTTTGACGTAGTGCTAACAATGGGAGCCGGCAATGTATACAAAATTTATGATCTGTTGCGCACCGCACAATTTTAATCAAAATATTTATGGATAAATATCAACAATTCAAACAAAAAATAGGCGAGTTAAGAGTGTTTGAAAACGAAGACCTTTCAAAGCACACTTATTTCAAAATAGGTGGTCCTGCCAAATTGTTTTTTGAAGCAAAAAACATCGAAGATTTAAAATCAGCTCTAGAAGCCGCAAATGAGTTAAAAATCCCGACTGTTGTGATTGGCGCTGGTGCCAACATGCTGGTTTCCGACGCTGGGTTTAGCGGTCTCGTTATCAAAAACAAAGCAAGCGAAATTAAGCTAGCAGGTTTTAAGGGTTCGATTGATAAAACTGGGCGTTCTATAAAAAGTGCTTTTATTTCTGCAACTTCTGGCACCTTGATGAATCAACTTGCTCGTTTTAGCATCGATCAAGGATTCGAAGGGCTCGAATTTCTACTGTCTGTTCCCGGAACTGTCGGTGGCGGATTAAAAATTAATGCTCATTACCAAGTAGAGCAAAACCAATTTATTGGTAACCAATTAGTTTCCGCAATTCTCTTTGACCTAAAAACAGGCGAACTTAAAAACATCGAAGCTTCTTATTTTGAATTTTCTTACGACCATTCAAAAATTCAAGAGACCGGCGAAATTGTTGTTGAAGCAATTTTCAAAGTGCAGACGACCAAAAGTAAAGAAGAGCTTTGGCAAAAGGCCATGGAAGGCGTAAGACTCCGTAACGAAGAACAACCCGTTGGTATTGCTTGTTCAGGTTGTATTTTTAGAAATATAAACCATGAAGATGCACTGAGGCTTGCAACGCCAAACTTAACAACCTCAACTGGCTACATTATCGACAAGCTGGGCCTCAAAGGCACCAAGATAGGGGATGCCCAGGTTTCCGAAAAGCACGCAAATTACATTCTCAACAACGGTAAAGCAACAGCAAGTGAAGTGCTAGAATTAATAAATTTTATAAAAGAAAAAGCAAAATCCACGTACGACTTAGAACTAAAAGAGGAAATATTTTATATAGGAGATTTTAAATAAAATGGCAATTTTTGAAATAGAAGGTGGTGCTCCCCTATCTGGCAAAGTAAAAATAGCAGGTAACAAAAATTCAGTCCTGCCAATAATGGCAGCATGCCTACTAACTGACGAAGTTTGTACCATTAAAAATGTTCCTCAAATCTCAGATGTCGATGTTATGATCACACTTCTGGAAATTGCTGGGGCGCAAGTTAAAAAACAGGATACTGGTATCTTAGAAATAAATGCAGCCAATATTAAATCAACAGATTTCCCCCAAGAACTAACAGAAAAGTTAAGAGCCGCTGTCCTCTTACTTGGTCCAATGATCGCAAGAGCTGGAGAAGTTAGTATGGGCTACCCTGGCGGAGATATCATTGGTAGAAGACCACTAGAAACTCATGTACAAGTCCTTGAAACATTAGGCGCAAAAATAACACGAGCAGATGACAAATTAAGCGCAAAAGCAGAAAAACTAAAAGGAACAGAAATTTTCTTGCAGGAGGCTTCCGTTACAGCAACTGAAAACGCAATAATGGCAGCCGTAGTTGCACAAGGCCAAACAATTATCAAAAGAGCAGCATCAGAACCTCATGTTGTCGATCTTTGTCGTTTCCTCAAAGTCCTTGGTGCAAAGATTGATGGTGTAGGATCCAATGTTCTAACTATAGATGGTGTAAATAAACTCAGTGGGGGAGAGTATTCAATTCAACCAGACCATATTGAGGTTGGTACCTTTATGATTTTGGCAGCAGTCACTGGAAGTGAACTCGAAATTGCACCTATTGAAAAAGAAGATTTAAATATGATTCTTCTTACCTTATCCAAGTTTGGCGTCAACTACGACCTAGACGGTAATACCCTAAAAGTTAAAAAGTCTGATCTTAATTCTGTAGAAAAAGTTGTGACAGACGTCTGGCCTGGTTTTCCAACAGACTTGATGGCTCCAACAATTGTTCTGGCAACTCAATCTAAAGGTGTAACAATCCTACATGATTGGATGTACGAGTCACGCATGTTTTTTGTGGACAAACTGCTTTCCATGGGGGCAAAAGTAGAAATTGCCGATCCGCATAGAGTTTTGGTCTATGGCCCCAAAAAACTTAGAGGTCAAAAACTAGATACTCCCGATATCCGAGCCGGCATTGCTTTGGTTATCGCCGCGCTTTCGGCAGGCGGAACAAGCCAAATTGCCAAAGCAGAACTTATTGAAAGAGGTTATGAAAACATTGTGGAAAGATTAAAGGAATTAGGCGCAAATATAAAAAGGATTGATGACTAAGAAACTAAAAGTAGCAGTGGTGTTTGGTGGTCCTTCAACCGAGCACGATATATCCATAATTACTGGTATCCAGATTATAGAAAATTTAGACGATTCCAAGTACGAACTGATCCCTATATACTGGACAAGAGATAACAAGTTTCTCACTTGTGAAAGTTATTCCAAACCGAAAGAGATCCTTAAAAATATCACCAACCAAAACATAAACGTTACTTGGGATGTTAATAAAAAAGCCCTCAAGTTAAATTCCCCAAAAGTCTTTTCCAAAAACAAAACCATAATTCCCGATGTGATTATCCCGGGCTTGCATGGTAATCCGGGCGAAGGTGGAGATTTCCAGGGACTGCTAGAAATCTTTGACGTTCCTTATGCCGGGTCTTCGATGGGCAGCTCCTTTGTTTCGATGGACAAAAATGTATTCAAGCAACTAATGAAGGCAAACAACATAAGCATTTTACCATGGCAAATAATCGAAAAATCCGAAAAAAGCAAAACAAAGATAAAGTTTAAATATCCAGTTATTGCCAAACCCAACAGTCTGGGTTCCAGCATTGGTGTAAAAAGATGCAACTCGGAAAAAGACCTGAAAGAAGCCTTGGAGCTAATATTTGAATTGGACACAAAAGCAATAGTTGAACCTTATGTTGAAGATCTTATAGAGATTAATTGTTCGGTTCTTGGAGACATTGAAAATCAAACCGCTTCTGTTTGCGAAAGACCAGTCGGAAAAGGAGAAATATTAGACTTTAAAGACAAGTACATGTCTGGCGGAAAATCTAAAGTTGGCAAAAAAGTTTCGGGAATGGCCTCTCTTGATCGCATTATTCCAGCAGACATTCCGGAAAAGCTTTCAAAGTCGGTCCAAGAAATTTGCAAGGAAGTTTTTCGTATTGCAGGTTGTGCCGGCATTGTTCGTATAGACTGTATCTATTCAAAAAAAACTAAAAAGCTTGTTGTAAACGAAATAAATTCCATACCGGGTTCTTATTCTTTCTATCTATGGGAAGCAACGGGAAAGAGTTTTACGGAAGTTTTGGAAGAAGCAATTAAAATCGCCTTTGTAAATCACCAAAAAAAACACGAGCTTACAAAAACCTTTGAATCGACAGTTTTAGAAAATTTTCTAGGCAACTAGTTAGTGCCAATAAGTTTCTGGAAGTTCGTTTTGAACAAGAACCACATCCCCAGTTTTAATAATTGTAGAAAGTAATAAAGGAGTTTTGCTAGGACTCTGAGAAAAAAATATTTGCGTTTTGGAATTTGCCTTTTTGATACCGCGATCTATTGCCTTGTAGAATTGATTTTTAGCAATAACTGCAACTTCAAAGTTTTTAGCAATAAGCTCTCCAAAAGCTTCGTTTACTACATCTGATTGGCGACCTTGCTCAACAATACCACCAGTAATCAGCACCTTTCTGCCTGCCAGTGACCGAGCATACTCAAAAGCATTTTTGGCGCTTTCAAAGCTGATATTATAAGAATCGTCAATTACAGTAATACCATTGATACTCGAAACGAGCAGCCTTCTTTCAACTGCTGAAAGTGATATCAGCACGTCTCTAGCAGCGGCGCGTCCCACACCCAAATCCTGAGACAGATTCCGCCCTGGGGAGTGAAAAACTTTTTATTTTTGCAAAATATTGTGACCAGGTTTTTGTGTTTACGGTTTGCACCTTACCCTTACCTTTTAACTGCGGTGCGATTCTATTTTCGGCACTTAGGTAAACAGCGCTCAAGGTTGGAAAACTAGTTAAAGAAACAAATTCGTGATCAATCGCCTCTGCATTGCCAAACTTTTCTATATGCTGGTCGGCAGTTTTAGTTAAAACTAAAATCTTGGGTTTAACCAGACCCGCAAGTTCCATTAAGTCACCAGGGAAAAACTCTCCAAGTTCCACAACCAGTGCTTGGGTGTCTGTAGGCATATTTAAAACCTCTTCAGAAATTCCCAAAAGCGTATTGTAATTACCTTTGGGCGTGAAAGTTTTGTATTTAGACTTCAGGATTTCACTTAGGTAATGTCTGGTTGACGTTTTACCAACAGAACCAGCAACTGCAATAATCACGAGTTCTTTCATCGAAATAAGTTTTGAACGAGCTGCCTTAATTTGTTTAGATTTCATTCTGTTTTCCAGGGGGTAAACCAGAAAACTCGAAAGAACCAAAAAAAGTGGTGTAAAAAAAGTAAAGACAAAAAAAATCAGAAAAAATGCAAGGAGTTTATTAAAGTAAGGCTCAATGACAGCAACAGCCAAACAACAGCCAAGCAAAAGTCCCAGCGAAAGAAAATAAAGTGTTCTTGCCTTTAGCGTCCATTGCAAACGGCCTACTTTTTGAAGGCCTCGTTTGTAAAACCTTGGTCGCACCCAGGAAAGAAAAAATCTATTGTTGTATTCTTCCAGCTGGTATATAAACAAAAAATCCCCGAGCGGAAGAATAATATTGGCAAGTCTACTATTTAATACTCGCAGAATTTTATTCACCCGACCAAAAACTCCTTTACTTTTGCGCTAAAAAGAATGGGCTTTTCAAGATGAGCAAAGTGTCCGCATTTAGGGAAAATATATAACTGGCTGTCACGAGAGGTAGAAGATGTCCTTTGCAACGTTTCAACAGAAACTTGATCGTCTTGGTCTCCTCCTAAAACCAAGGTCGGTACCTCAACCTTTTTAAGATACCGGCTTGTATCAAAGCTCACAGCCTTTAAAAAAATCTCCCTGTTTTGTTCTGTTGTTTCCTTGTAGTCTTGGGACCTAAGCAAATTAGAAATAAGCGGCACATTTTTAATTCCAGCGTTGCGCACCAAAGAAACGAACGTCCCTTTTTTTGTTTTTTCTGCAAAAATAGGGGATGAATATAAGATTAATTTTGCAATCGACTTGCTTTGGGCAGCGCAAATTACGGCAATTCTGCCCCCGAACGAATGCCCCAGAAGACTGAAACTATTTAATTTAAGTGTTTTAGTGTATTCGTTCACCCATTTGGCGTACCCAAGTGGGCTTTTATCCCCAAGAACTTCTTTATTTTCTCCAAAACCGGGTAAATCTATAAAAAAACAAGAAAAATCTTTTGAAAGGAGGTCTGCTATCTGTCCCCAACCATCCTTACTTTGTCCCCAACCATGCAAAAACAGTAAATTTGGTCCTTTCCCCCTC
The DNA here is from genome assembly GCA_016195765.1 of Candidatus Curtissbacteria bacterium. Lineage (GTDB taxonomy): Bacteria > Patescibacteriota > Microgenomatia > Curtissbacterales > GWA2-41-24 > JACPYZ01. The sequence goes on from JACPYZ010000038.1 coordinate 11,615, forward strand.
TTAAAGTAGACATTTGAACTCATGGCGAACCATTAAATTGTACTTCAACCCATAGTTTGTAGCAAGATCAGTTTTAGGGTATAATAATTGTTTGACCGATGTTAAATTTAAACGTTTATAGGGATACCAGGAGCTGGGTGAAACCAGTTCATATTACAAAAGCGATTGCTGCAAAAACCTACTTAAAAGCTTTAAGAAATAAAGAAAAAGCGCAAAAAAAGGTCCTTCCTTCACTTCAATGGTCTGACGGGGGCAGGGTGCATAACCACGAAAGCCCTTTGAGTAAAACAGCATACAGCCATTGCATTTGGATAGTAGACGGGGAATTTTAAATGCCGACGACCCGCTTGTTGCCAAAATGGCAAACTTTACCGTTGCCAAAACGTTTCTTTTTGGTGAAAAAGCCCAAAATGGCATTAAAATTTCTCATTTCAAACAAAATATAGATGGCTCCAGCTTCAGAATTCACTACAATGGTGCCCAAGCAGCAGTCAGCTGGAAAATAGTGGGCAAAGCGCACCTAACCTCTGCATACGCTGCTGCGAGCGTCGGCATCTTGAGCAGCATGACTGTTAAGCAAATTGCCAAAGGTTTGTCGCAAACAAAGCAACCAGAGCACCGCCTCCAAGTTATCAAAAAAGCCGATTTAACACTAATTGATGACACCTATAATTCTTCGCCTAGAGCGGCGCTTGAATCGGTTAAAACGTTAATCGATTTAAGTAAAAACAAATACAAAGTTGCTCTTATTGGACAAATGAGAGATCTGGGGGATATTTCGACAAAAGAACACCAATCTCTTGGCAGAAAAATTGCCAAAACCAGAATCAATTTATTGCTAACTCTTGGGGCTACGGCAAAAGTAATTGGAGAATCTGCCAAAAAAGCTGGCTTCCGCGGCAAGATTAAAAACTTTGCAACAGTTGGCCAAGCGCTTAAATATCTTAATAACTTAGAAACTTCAAAAGCTGTTATTTTACTAAAAGCTTCCAGGCACGAACATTTGGAGCGTGTCGTTGCCGGTTTACAGGCAAAATCAACCGCAATATACTGTTTCCATTGCGGTAATTTAAGTTAAATGGCTCAAATCTTAGGTTTTATCCTCTTATCATTTTTTGCAATTAGTATATTGCTCGTCCCGTTTATAAATGTTCTTTATAAAATCAAACTCCTGCGTCAGGTCCAAAAAACCAGAGACCCTATGGCAATCAGAACTCCAATTTTTGATAGGTTACATGCCCACAAAGTAGGAACACCAGTTGGGGGAGGCGCCCTGGTAATTTTTGTAGTAACGGTGCTCTATATGATTGTTGTTAGTATCTTTCCGCATTTAGGCATCGAACAAACAGCAGTTTACCCAATTAAAAAAGAAGTCGAAATATTACTTTTCACCTTTATTTCTTTTGGGGCTCTTGGCTTGTATGACGACGTTCGCAAAACTTTCGGCATAAAAAAGGTTAGTTTTTGGGGTTTACGTTTTCGCCACAAATTCTTAGTTCAGTGGGTGCTAGCACTCGCAATTGCGGCTTTTCTCTATTTCAGCTTAGGCATTCACATTCTAAATGTGCGCTTTGTAGACGTTTTTGATCTTGGTATTTTTTATATTCCCTTTGCTGCTTTTGTAATTGTTTCGTTCACCAATGCTGTTAATATTTCCGACGGCCTAGATGGGCTCGCTTCTGGGTTACTTCTAATTTGTCTTGTCGCGTTTTTGATGATTTCAGCATCTATTTTAGACACAACCCTTTCCATATTTTTAGGCCTGTGGATAGGCGCCTTAATTGGCTTTTTATACTTTAATATTTGGCCCGCAAGGGTTTGGCTGGGTGATGTTGGTGCACTGTCTTTTGGTGCGACACTTGCCGTTTGTGGTTTGCTGTTGGGAAAACCGTTGGCGCTGGCAATAATCGGCGGCATGTTTGTAACAGAAGTTGCCTCCTCGCTAATCCAGCTGTTATCTAAAAAAATTCGTCACAAAAAAGTAATGGAAGTTGCACCCTTACATCTGTGGCTCCAATATAAAGGTTGGCAGGAACCAAAAATTGTTTTTAGATTTTGGCTTGCCCAAATTATATTTGTAGCTTTCGGCCTCTGGCTCTCGTTTTTCTAAATCGTAAATGCAGCATCTTAATCTCAGCACACTTAGACAAAATTACAAATCATTTGTCTATGAAAGTTACGGCTGGGAACTTGTCGACTCAACCCTCGTTTTAAAATTCAAATTTAAAATCACGCCAGGCATCGAATTTAATCCCACGGTCCGGATCAACAACGTCAAAAAAACCATGTTGGACCAAATAGACAAAAAAGTAATCGACAATTTTGTCTTTCATTTGGGACTTGCCGAAATTCCAACTTACTGGAAATCTACTTGCGCGGAAATAATCGAAATAAAAGCCTGTGAGCTGAACCAAAATCAAACCGAATGGTGGAAGGAACTGATCCTAAACGGCCTCGGAGAATTTTTCTATCAAAATAAAATCGATTCAACTCAGACAGATTTTGTGCAAATAAAATCAACTGGGCAGCCAATAACAGAAGTTGATACCAATATTCACAAAAATAAATATCTTGTTTTGAATGGTGGCGGCCGGGACAGTGTTGTTTCTGTCGAGATTATAAAAAGTTTAAAAGATCAAACTGCCTTACTTATGTTAAACCCCACAAAAGCAGCAATTGATGTTGCAAACACAGCAGAAATAAAAGAACAAATCATAGTCGAGCGAGATATAGACAAAAAACTGCTCGAGCTAAACGATGAAAAGTATTTAAACGGTCACACCCCTTTTTCTTCTTACTTGTCATTTTTGTCTGTTTTGGTGAGCCTATTGTTTGACTACCAGTTTGCAGTTGTTTCTAACGAAAAAAGTTCAAACGAAGAAAATGTTATTTATCTTGGCAAAAAGATAAATCACCAATTTTCCAAAAGTTACGAGTACGAAGAAATGTTTAGATCTTATTGTAAAAAAAACTTATCTACAACCATTGAATATTTAAGCATTGCAAGACCGCTTTATGAAATACAAATTTCCAAACTTTTCGCAAAGCACGAAAAATACTTCAAAGTTTTTAAAAGTTGCAACAGGGAGCAAAAAACAAATACTTGGTGCGGGGTTTGCCCAAAGTGTCTTTCGATATACATATCGCTTTACCCTTTTATAGATGAGTCGGAACTAAATGCTATTTTTGCCAGCAAACCTTATGGGGACGAAAATCTAAAATACTTACTTTTTCATATCACAGGCCTCGAATCACCTAAACCATTTGAGT
>JACPYZ010000042.1 GCA_016195765.1 Candidatus Curtissbacteria bacterium
CTCTTAAAATAACATAAGTTGGACTATCGGGAAGCCTGAGCCCGGCAGGCAAAAAGTTATCGCCAAAAACTGTTGTATCTAAAAAGCCATAATCCAAAATAAGCATATCTGGTTTGTAGTTAAAGATTTCGTTCTTCATTCTTGCAAGACCTACAATTGCCGTTCCTGCATGCCTGCCACCATTCCATACTTCGAATTTTTTATCGGGAATGTTTTTGTTTAATTCTTGTTCTAGTCTGGCGGGGTATGCTTCGTTATCTCCCACCCCGTGACCAAAAACGTGATAAGCACCTAGCGCGATAATTCGATAGGTACCATCTGGTTTTTCGCGGGTATACTCGCGACCCCGGAAACCCAAAGAATTACTGTGAATTATGTACTGGGTATCATTTGCACGGCTTTCATCCTGCAAAAAATCATGACTGACCCATGTTCGAGATGGTGGTAATTTTGTTGCCTCAAAAACCTCTTTAAGTCTTTCAGGCTTATCAAAGTCCTTATTAGAAAATACCAACAAAGGTGGCACAAATGGGTCTGAATTAGGATTCGTTCTAAGCCATCTTTCATTAATCCGCACACCCACCCTTCGGAGTAACTTATGCATAGCTGCTTGAGTTTTGTCTTTCTGAAAGCTTTCTGAAGCATGCAATATAAGTTCGGAAGCAATCAAAACTGCAACACAAAAAAGTAGGACTTTTGCAGAAACAAAAACGATTTTTTGGATTTTTCTCTTCACTTAAGTAAATTGGCAAGCTTCGATGATTGTGGCTGTTCTTTATATTCTAAAAGAAGAACTTTAGCGTGAGTGATTTTATCTTTCATAATCGAGTTTACTTTGTGGCAAAACACCAAGTATGGTTCGTGGGAAAGGTGACCCCAGAAAGCCATAATATTATAAAGCGTAAATGGGTAACAACCGTGCTGCATCAAAAAATCTAAGCGCGAACCCTTAACATTTGGGCTTGGCAGCAAACCTAATTGGAATAAATATTGCCCGGTCGTTTTACGCTGAGCAACATGTTTGTCTCCCAAAAAGAAATCGGTGCTGTGCTGATTTACCACCACTCTATCAATAAACTGTTGATCTACCGGTGTCGGCCAGTTTCGAACTGGGTTTTCATAATTGATCCCAAATTTTTTGTACATATCACGAAACTCCTCAACAACTGTGTCCATATGGCCCGGGAAATGGATAAGTTCTCGCGTCAGCCCGTCTGCAACATTGGTAATTTTATGCTCCTGGCAATAGACCATTGTGCGTACATGCCAGGAAAGTGAGCTGAATCCGCAAGTTGCCAGAACCAGAAAACGATATTTAATTAAGTTTTGAAAATAATTTTCGTACCAAAGATGGCTAACCAATTTGTCCACCGAAATCGTCTCAGAAACAAATTTAGTCATGGGAAACTTTTTCCTCAAAAGTTCTATATTGCGTTTGGGAATCGGTGAAGATTTGGTCGCAGACTCCCAAAATGTCAAAAGGTGCACTTCCGCAAACTCTTGCGCCATTAAGGCTGCGGTGCACATTGAATCAGTGCCGCCGGAAAATAAAATGGCGACTTTGCCTTTTTTCTTCTTGGAAGAAAAATCAGTCTTAGGCCGTTTTCCAGCAGCCTCAACAGGAGCAACCATTGGCTCGATATTCAAAACTACCAAAATAAAGTGCGCTACTCGACCAAAAACTTTGAAAGGAAAATGAAAAATAAAAGAAAGACCCTGAATATAGAAGATTCTAATCTTGTAGGGCATCAAGATTGCCGGAGCACAAAATATTTGGGCAAAAACCCATTTGATTAGACGATCAATACCCGCATCCTGCATGGGCAAAATAATATCACAATAAAATCAATATAAATGAAGAAAATACCTTACTTAACTTCGCGACGGGCTTGCGCAACAGCTACCTGAAGATCGTTTATAAACTGACCTGCCGTCTGCCTTAAATTACCTTCCGGGAATTGCATAACCAGCGAATGTATTGCTACGCCTACCAGTTCCTGGCTGGCCAAGCGGTCATCCGCTGCCAAATGAGCAGTAGCAACAAGACCAACAAAATCCCGGTAGTGCGCCCCTACTAGCTGATCTGCTTGATATGTACGGGTTTGAGCAACAGATTCGGCGGTCGCTCTTAAAGACTGAGCCGCTTGCTCTATATCTTCCCTCTTAATTGAACCAAAAACCTCTATTCTGTCTGTCATTAACGGGAAATTAAACCACGATTAAAAGTTAAAATCAAATCACAAAATTAAGAAGCTTCCCAGGAACAAAAATCACTTTTTTAGGTTCTCCAGTTAAGTAATTTTGGATTTTTTCGCTTGCGCGAGCTAGTTTTTCTACCGCGACCTGATCTGCACCTGTCTCCACTTCTACATTTTCGCGAACTTTACCGTTTATTTGCACCACAATGATCACTTTTTCTTCTTTAATATACTGTTCTTGAAAGACCGGCCAAGCTTGCTTATGGACAGAATTTTCTGCATCAAAGTGTGTAAAACTATGCGATTTCTGCCACAATTCTTCGGTCATATGAGGCGCGAAGGGAGCAACAAGTAACAAAAGTGTTTCATATTCATCGTGCAAAATCTTGCCACCATGCGCCTTTCTGCTTAGATAATTCAGCCATTCCATTAGAGCCGCCACCGCCGTGTTGTATTTAATGCTGGAAACATCTTCGCCCACCTTCTTGATGGTTTTGTGCATCCAGAACAGATCAGCAGCAGATAAGTTGTGTGTTATCGATTTACGGTTTACAGTTTTTTTGCTCTTGCCCTCCACTGTCGACTGATAACCGTCTACCTTCTCATTCAGCTCCCAAACCCTTTGCAGAAAATGGTAAACACCACGAATCCCAGTGGGATTCCAAGGAGCCACCAAATCATATGGCCCTAAAAACGCCAAATACATGCGCACCGCATCTGCCCCAAATTGGTCAACTTGTTCGTCTGGGTTAACCACATTACCGTGGGATTTACTCATGCGGGCGCCATCTGGGCCCAAAATCACGCCATGATGAACTCGTTTTTTAGCATATTCATCAAATGGAACCACCCCAATATCGTGCAAAAACTTCACAAAAAACCTCGAGTATAAAGTATGGCCAAGCGTGTGCTCTGCCCCACCAATATAAAGTTCAACCGGAGCCCACCTGGAAACGAGTTGTTTGTTAAAAATCTCTCTTTCGTTTTTAGGATCTACGTAGCGCAAAAAGTACCAGGCAGAGTCAACAAATGTATCCATGGTATCTACTTCTCGCTTAGCATCTCCCGCACAATTAGGACACTTAACGTTAACCCACTCTTCTGCCGCTGCCAGTGGCGGTTTACCTTGGGGTGAATAATCTTTTATTTCTGGCAAAACGACAGGTAAATCTTTTTCAGGAACTGGTACCGTGCCACATTTTTGACAATGAATAACTGGAATCGGGGTACCCCAATATCTTTGGCGCGAAATCGACCAATCGTGTAAGTGGTAATTTACAAAAACTTCAGCACTTTTGGCATGAACCAAATCGGCAATAACGGCGCGCTTAGCTTCGACCGAGCTCATCCCAGTGTATTTGCCGGATTCAATAAGCGTTCCATAACCAGTAAATACTTCTTCTTTATTTTTTATCCTGGCATCACGTTCCACGTCGCCTGTGATTACTGTAGGGGTCAGAGCAATTCCATACTTTTTAGCAAATTCAACGTCGCGATCATCATGGGCATCTCCAAATAAAGAACCAGTTCCGTATTGGGCCAGCGCGTAATCAGCAATCCAAACAGGGATTTCGTTACCATTTAAGGGGTTAATGGCATATGCACCAGTAAAAACCCCTGTCTTTTCTTTATTTTCTTTGCGTTCCATTTCGGATTTCTTTACGGCTTTTTCTTGGTAAGCCGTAACTTCTTTGGTTTTGTCACTTGTGGTAATTTTAAAAACTAAATCCAGCTCTGGCGCCAGAACTATAAAGGTTGCACCCCAAAGAGTATCTGGTCGTGTCGTAAAGACCTCTATAACCTCACTGGAGTCTTTAACTTTAAATTTGATAATTACTCCCTCGCTTTTGCCTATCCAGTTGTTTTGACCTTCACGTACCGGCTGCGGCCAATCAATTTGCGATGTTTTATTTAAGGAAAGCAGCTGCTTTAAAACTTCTGGCTCCTGGTGACCTGTAAAGTGATCAATATTTGGTTTAACCATTACAAGCTCAGCCCCAAGCACTTCGGCTGCCTTTTTTACATGGGCGGGAGCAACCGCACTATCGTCTATATCCCCAACCGTAATTGCAGACGATATGTTGCTTTTTATTTTTTTAAAATCAAATTCCCAATTAAACTTTTTCTCGAACGGGCGCGGGTGGTCACGAAACTTTGGCTCTATAAAAGGCGCTACGAGCACTAGACCAGCAATTTTGGTCTTTAGTGCTTCGGTTACCTTCATGGCAACAACCGCCCCTAAGCTGTGGCCTAGTAACACGGTATTTTGATCAAAATCGCAGTTTTCCAAAACGTATTTTATTTGCTCCATAGGGTCAGCGTCGTCTGGATCTGGAAGAGCTGGAACTTGTACCCTATAACCTTTAGTTTCTAGTGCCTCTTTTAACCAAGGGAAAAAGTTCTTATCCGGCCTTCCCGTAAAACCATGCAGCAGGACAAAATTCTGTTTGTCTTCCCATAGCAAACGGTCGGCATAATCAGTAATTTTGAGCATCCATTGATCCACTTCTTTTTGAACAACTTCTGTTCCACAACGCCAACAACGACCCGCTTCTACGTTTTCGTTTGCAAGAACCGTTTGATCCTTTGGACACCAGTTGGATAAAATTTTTCCCCTATATGCCAAACCCTTTTCCAACATCTTAATAAAAATCCACTGATTCCATCTGTAATATTCTGGATCACAAGTAATCACACCATGTTCAAAATCATGCATTCCACCCATGGTTGCAAATTGTTTCTTCATCGTTTCGATGTTGCCGTAAGTCCAATCTCGCGGATTAATACCCCTTTTTATTGCTGCGTTTTCGGCAGGAAGACCAAAAGCATCAAATCCTACAGGAAAAAAGACATTGTAGCCTTGCATACGCTTGAGCCTACCGAGAATATCGGTGACGGCAAAGGTAAACCAATGACCCATATGGAGATCCCCAGATGGATAAGGAAGCTCAACCAACAAGTAGTACTTCTTTTTAGAATCGGTAAGATCTACTTTATACAAGCCAGCTTCATGCCACTTCTTTTGCCAATTTTTTTCTAAACTTTTCGGTATGTACTTGCTCATCAGAGATAATTTTGATCTGCAATTTGCCTATTGTCAAATTTGCAACAAATCTCAAAACAGCCAATATTTAACAAAGCAAAAAATAAATAAAATGATGGCTTATCAATTTAAGATTATTTTGATCTATTTAAAAGAATGGATTCACGTATATGAAAAGCCTTGCGTGAAATTTTAAATGACCAGCGATCTGCCACCACTGGTGGCCAGTATAAGTTCAGAATCCTAAGCAGCAAATTGATAAATACCAACTGAGACCTTGTAGTTTAGACTACCAGAATAGTCCCTGAATCATTTAAGGATATCTTATCAATAAGAACCATTATCTGCTAGATTAGGCACGAATCAAAAAACATAATAAATGCGCCTGGGCACAAATTCGAATAAATCTATAGAACAATAGATATCAATATATAACAAGAGATATACAAGCGCTGGCATTCTGGCTTGTAAAGGGTAAAAATAGCTTCAACTGGCAAGTCGACAGTAATTTAAGTACTTAGCCTGCAATATCAACCTAATCCTGAAATTAGATTTGCTGTCAGTCGAAGCTAAGAGGCTGCCAAAAAGGAGCTAGTTCACTCTTACTGTGCCTCTCACCTAGCCTCCGGGAAATATATAAATACATAACTTTGTATATATAAAAGTATCAACTGCTCAAATGCCAGCAGGCCTGGAGTGGAATAGGCCATTTCACGCTCTGGTATAAAGAACTATCTGTTCTAATAATCCAACAACAGATTAACTGTTTGATTAAGGAGCGCCTCTGCTTAAACCTGAAATCTGCCGCGATTAAAACCCAATGTAAAAGATGTAGCAATATTTGCAAAAAATATAACCTTTTTAAGGTAAATCATCTGGACTTTTCATTTCTAAGTTTTATGCTTTACAAAGCAAATTTTGGCAGACCTATAGACTACAATAACTATAAACATATCAAACCGGTCAAGCTTACCTGAACCCATAACAAAACGGTTAACAAAAAACTACTACTTTTGTGGCTTTTTTAACCTCTATTTAGAACTCCGAAAATTAACCAAATAAATAAGCTTTTAAGTTACCAAGACAACCATGTTGGCATAGTATTTTTCTTGGCAAACAAAGCACACCTTCGCCAAACCAGAGTTGCTGATATTGTTTGATATTCTAGACCATTGCAAATACAACAAACCGATAGGTATTATTTGGTAATTCGGATAGTAAAAAGGAGTAAAAATGAAAACTAGGATTTTAAAAAGAAATTTATCGGGCCGTTAGCACAGTGGTAGTGTAGCGCATTCGCATTGCGCAGACAGGGGTTCGATCCCCCTACGGTCCACAGAGACACAAAGTCGTTTAGTGGAAGTGGTGAACAACTAGTCTTTACTATTTTGAATTTCACTACCACTAATCATATCCTGTGGACCGGAGGAGATTCGAACTCCCAACCCCCTCCATGCCATGGAGGTACTCTACCGTTGAGCCACCGGCCCTCAAATCGTAGGTTCAAGTCTAACAAAATTTAAAAATAGTTTCCAAGTCTTCAATTTAAACCGACTTCAAAAATGGAAAAAGTCTTGCCATAAGGGCAAAAACCTAGTTTTTAATCTAACAAATAGCCCTACATACATTGCTGATCTTAAAATAACAGATTTAGGTTATTAAAA
>JACPYZ010000045.1 GCA_016195765.1 Candidatus Curtissbacteria bacterium
AACCCATCATTTTCATCCAAGGTTTACCAAATAAAGGTCCATACCATAAAAACCCAAGCACCATGTTAACAACTGCAGCAGCAACTACTGCCATATAATTAATTTGAAATTCCATTTATAAAGTCACCTCCTTTCGATATATCAAGTGTCATGTATCAAGTATCACGTATCATGAAATTTTTTTCAATTACATTACCCTTCTTGACACATGACACCCAACACGTGATACAACAATGCCGTAAAGGAGGTGAAAAATATGATCAAAGGTTTAGAATCAATTTTGATTGGCAGCCAAAAAGCAAGTAAACTCGCTGATTTCTACACTAAAACTGTTGGGCTTAAAAAAGGCTCAACCTGGGTAAACGACGAAAATGGCGAAGAAGGAATTGAGCTTTTTGTCGGTAAACAAGGTATCTATGTTATGGACCACTCCAAAGTCAAAGGCAAGGCAAAAGACCCAAATCGGGTTATATTAAACATAGAAGTTGATGACGTCGAAAAAGAGACAAAACGCCTGAAAAAGGCAAAAGTTAAAGTAGTGCAGGATGTTTACCACATGGAAGGCTATGGCTTAATTGCTACATTTGCCGACCCAGAAGGTAACTACTTCCAATTTGTTCAAGTAAAGGCAAAATAAGGCTAAGACGTCTGTTTCTTGTCAGGTACCGGTCAAGCAATTTACGTGGTAAACTTATAGCATACATAGAGCAAAAAACGCCGGTCGCAAGAAACGACCGGTTCTTTGTTACATGGATACCAATTCGAAAAATAACACTCTCCAAAAGGCCCAGGAATACATCCTAACTTACTGGGAAAATCTTGAAAGATATAACCCCCACGACGAAGAAACTCTGGTGGGGTTGCCATGGCCTTATCTGGTTCCCAGTTCCAAAAATGGCACCCATTTTACCTTCAACGAAATGTACTACTGGGACAGTTATTTTATTTCCTTGGGGCTTTTTGGCACCAAATGGGAACAATTCCCTTTTTATATTGTCGAAAATTTTGTAAACCTTATCGAACGCTTTGGCATGGTACCAAACGCCAGTCGCTTTTATTTCACTAGCCGTTCCCAGCCCCCATTTTTAACTTCTCTTATTTTTAGTATTTACGAAAAGGGCGATTTTAAAAACCCTAAAATAGAAAAAATAGTTGCCAAATACAACAACAAAGAGCAGTGGCTTTCCGAACGAATCGAAGTTGCCAAAAAAGAATACAGCAACGTTTGGATGAACGAACAACACCCGCATTGGAGGCGGGTTTTTAATGATTTAAGTCGTTATTACGACATCAACGCCCTTCATGGTTTGGCAGAGGCAGAAAGTGGTTGGGATATGACACCAAGATTCGAAAGACAAGCGCTAGACTACATCCCTGCCGATCTGAACAGCCTGCTTTATAAATACGAAGCAGACTTTGCCAGAGCCGCAGAAATTTTAAAAGACGAAGAAGAAGCCAAGGTTTGGAGAAAACATATGGAAAAGCGTAAGGAAACGATGACCAAATACATGTGGAGCGAAGAAGACGGTTTCTTTTTTGATTACAATTATGTAGCTGGGGAACGTGCCAAAACTTGGTCGCTCGCCGCTTACTACACAATGTGGGCGGGCTTAGCAACAGAAGAACAAGCCAAAAAACTCGTTGCCAATCTCGATAAGTTTGAAAACGATGGAGGGCTCGCAACTTGCTTGGAAAGCAAACACGAAGGGCCTAGATTCACAATTGCCCCACCCATGCAATGGGATTATCCAAACGGCTGGGCACCTTTGCAGTTAATTGTGATCCAAGGCTTAGAAAATTACGGCTACCACAAAGAAGCCCAAAGAATCGCCGAAAAATGGATAGAAAATAATCTCAAAAACTTTGAAAACCACGGAGTATTTTTTGAAAAATACAACGCTGTCGACCCCGCAAAAGACGCAAGAGACGGGGTTTACCCGCAGCAAAAAGGTTTTGGCTGGACCAACGCCGTTTTTTCCCTGCTTCTAGAAAAATATCCTCAGAAATAAATTAAGCCGCTTGTTGTAGTGAAGTTTGTCTTTTCTCTTCCCAAATTTTGTGCCAAACACCGACTTGCCTGTCTTTCCATACGTTAATGTCGTTTTCTGTTACTTGTTGATACATACCTTCTTTTCGGCGCCTTTTTTCTTCCGGTGACATTGTTAACGCTTCGTGCAAACGATCAGCAGAACCCTCTATGTCTTTCGGGTCAATAAGTAGTGCGTATTCTCCCAACTCAACAGCGGCTCCCGCGCCCTGACCAAGCAGCATGACGCCTTCTTCAGAACCCGTGACAGCATATTCTTTTGCGACCAAATTCATACCATCGGCCTGAGTGGGAACAGACATTACATCGGCTGCTTGATAATGACCAACTAACCGAGTAATCTTCATGCCGCGATTAAACTGGTGAATAACTTTCTTTTTGTATTCGTGAGGGAACCTTAGTAAATTGCCCTCGGCATCTCTTTTCCAGTCTGGCGCGCTAATCAATTTACCCTTCTCGTCGCGCACCCATTCGGGCGATCTGACAAGCTCGCCCTTTTCGTCACGAGCAAGCTCTCCGTTCTCGTCGCGCACCCATTCTGACGTTTCTCTTTCCGGGAGATACATGACAGCCGGTATACCAAATTGTTCGTTTATTGCCTTCGCCCCGTTTTTTAAGCCCTTTTTAAATTCTTTGTAAGCTTCAATATTTTCGCGACTGGCTTGCGCTATTTGCAAAAGTTTTATTTGGCCTTGGTGTTCCGGGTACTTTTCCAGAAGCTTTGCCAAAAACTTTTGTTCTAAATCCAAACCTTTAGAATAATCGGCTCTAGCAAGTGAGAAAATAAGCTTTACCCCCTCTTTTACATCTTCGCTCTTGGTAGCCTCTGCATATCTTTTTAAGCGATCTCGAACTTTTTGAGCGTTAGGGTCTTGAATCTCGTTTTCCCAAGATTGAGCATCAATACTAATTGGGAAAGTGTTTGCCCGAATCTTTCTGCCATTGTAATTAATAACAACCCCGTCTTCTTCTTTTTGTATTTCAGCTTCCGGTACATAAGCCTCGATATTTGCCACAAAAGTGTCGCGATATTTGTCTGTTTGGAAGCCTAAAAGGTCGTAATTGAGCAAATGGCCAAGAAGCTCTTCTTTTTGGGGAAGCGCGGCAAGTGCTTCTGGCTGTGGAAAGGGAATGTGCAAAAAGTGGGCAATTGGTTGCTGGACGCCCATTTCCCGCAAATATGTTGCTGCTGCCATTAAGTGGTAATCCTGAATAAAAATAAAATCCGAGGGTTTTACCCCACCGTTATGCTTAACAAGCGCCTCGGCGTATTCCTTGTTTACTTCCAAGTAACCGTCCCAGTCTTCTTGAGCTAGATCCTGCCTTATTAAATCGGGTCTTCCGTGGAAAAGTGGCCATAATACTTGGTTAGCATAGCCCTCGTACCATTTTTTGAAGTTTTCTGGCGTAGGAGTAACGACATCGACATTGTAAACTTCGCTTTCTGTAGCACCACGCATCGCTTCTTCTAGTCCGCCTCGCTCACCATTGCCAGGCCAACCAATCCATTTAGCGTCCTTAAAATCGCCGCTTTCCATGAAGGGCTTCATTGCGGTTACTAAACCACCTGGGCTTTTAACGGCTTGGAATTTACCGTCGACCTCTTTGATTTCCCAATGCAGCCTATACGAAGCAACTAAGAGCCTATTCCACTTTGGGGGTAAAACTTCTATGCCAGTCGGGTTTTATTATCTATCACATATAAAAAATTATCTTGACAAAAATACGCATTTGCATGTCTTTTTTATGTCAGGATCAAATACTAGCAAAGTCAAGCAGCTTGCTATAAGCAACTATTACAATTACACTCAAAATGTGCCAGTTGGGGGAAAACAGCTGGCATGTTTTGCATGAATAGCGATATGTCCCCAGAAATAAGAACAGTCGAACCCGTTAAGCGGGTTGATCCTTCAGAAATTAGAAATCCTTACGAAGCAAGCAGTCTGGTTAGGAAACTTAACGCGCAAAAGGAAGCAGGTATAAGCTCACCCATTGTGCTTTTTGTGGATCTTGATGGTACTTTTGAAGACCCAAACCCCAATGGCTCCCCAAATATTCCTGAAAGAATAAGGCAAGCGTGCGATCTTTTAAATATTCCGGTCGTTGCTGTCACTTCCCGTTCGGAAGAAATGACTTTTTCCGCAGAAGACTATGAAAAAACTAAAGCGAGCGGTCAAATTAAAAGGCCAAAAGCGAGGTTGAAACAAATTGTTGGTCCAGATGGCAAAAAAAGATTTGAAGTTGCTTCTCCAGAAGAAATACCTGCATTTCGCGGCCAATACAGCTTTGATGCAGTCGCTGCGCAAACCGGCGCTGTTATTTACACCAGACAACAAGACACAGGAGCTTATGTTAAAGACAAAGAATATGAAGCGGGTAGTAAGTTTGACGAAACACAATGGAGAGAAAAAGTTTTGCCCGTAGTGACAGACCTTATTACTGATCACGAGACGGGAGAAAGATTATCAACCCTGCTGCCGATCGAAGATGCGGCAAATTACGAAAATGGGTCAGCAGACGTTTTCCCGCTAGAATGGAGAATTCAATTAGACTTCAAAGCAGATGGCGATGATGGTACGACTTTGACAACAGGCGCAACAGATTCCGGAACAGATAATAAAATTATTGATCCTGCTATTTATGCAAGCGTTGGTTTAGATCCAGAGAAGCTTACACCTCAAACTCTAACAGCAGAAGAGGCTATTGCAAAAAAACAAGAATTTAAAAATAGAATAAAAAAACTTAGAGATTCTGGCGTAAGAATCTTCCCTTTTGGTCTTATAGATGACAGCAATCCCGAAAAAGGACGAGCAACCGTTTATGTTGTAAGAAAACATGCCAGTAAACAAAAAGCGCTGAAGCGCATTCTCGACCATATAGGAATGTCAAAGTTCGACATCAGCTCGATCTATTGCGGCGATTCCTTCACAGACCTGCTCAGTTTGGAAGCATTTTATAAAAATCCTAGAGCTGCAGTACTTTTAGTAGGGGATTCAAGGCTTACTAAAACAATCGAAGATGCATTGAGCGGAAAATTACCAGACCCCCGTTGGGCAGGTCAATCAATAAGAAGCTTAATCAGAAGGCTGAGAGACACAGACGATTTAGGCGTTCGCACTTTGGGCGAAGATGGTCCAAAGCTAATAACTGGAGGAGTCCGTTATGACGGTAGCCAAAAGTCCGAAACGATTGCCGCATATCTGCTGGAAAGAATCAAAGGTTTACCAATCAACATAGAAACTTACAGAAAGGTAGAAGATCTGTTAAAATCGGCAGCGTAGATGTCACACGATAACATCAATTTAAAAGAAGTCGAAGAAAATTTCCTTAAGGAATTAAACGATGCCAAAGCTGGCAAAAAAACCAGCCTGCCTTTCATTTTGCACAAAGTCTCCACCAAGCCAATTGTAGAAGAAGGTGAAGTTTTCCAAGTGTTGGTAATAGGCGGTACTATTTTTAGAAAAGCGCTTGTTAAAAAAGAAAACGGCAAATTAATAATTCACGACAAAGAAGAAAAGTATCAACCGCCATTTCATCATAAAGATGATTTTGAACATTTCTTGGAAAAAGAAATATCACCAAATGTTAGCCTCATTGCTCTAAATTTTGCCTACCCACTAAAGCCGGTTTTTGAAAACGGAAAAATCGATGGAATATTAGTTTCTGGTACCAAAGAAAATGTTTTTGGAGACATGATCGGCAAAAGAGTCGGCCGCGAAATCGAAAAGTTTATTCAAAAAACTCAAAAAAGAAAAATCAAAGTTGCAGTTGCCAACGATACTGTTTGTCTTTTATTTGCAGGTCTTACTAAATTTTCTTGGGACGAGTTAGCAGCTGGTGTTATCGGTACTGGCATGAACTTTGCTTTTTTCCTAAACAGCGATACCGTTGTAAATTTGGAATCTGGAAACTTTAATAAATTTCCTCAAACTCCAGAAGCAAGACTTATCGATACTTATTCAACCAATGTGGGCGCCGGGCTTTTTGAAAAAGAAGTAGCCGGAGCCTATCTTTATAAGCACTTTAACTTAATAAGGGAGCTCAAAAGCGTTAACCATTCTTCAATCGATTCAACAGAAGAACTAGACAGGATTGCTCAACAAAGAATCCCAGATGTTTCCGCGCTTGCCAAAGCTCTTTTGCAAAATTCTGCAGAACTTGTCGCTGCCCAAATTGGCGGACTAATGCTTTTTAAACAAAGTTCGCTAACCTTTGCAATCGAGGGGAGCCTTTTCTGGCTTTCCGACGCCTACCGCAAAAACGTTCAAAATTGCCTTAAGAAAATTTGTCCCCAATACAAAGCCCGATTCGTTAGAATCGAACAAAGCACAATTCTTGGCGCTGCCAAACTCATCGCCTAACTTTCTCACAGCATAGAAGTTGATATAATTGCTTATCATGGCAACAAAAAAGCAATTTAAACCTGTTGATTCGCAAGTTAATTTTCCAAAGCTGGAAGAAGATATTCTAAGTTTTTGGCAAAAAGAAAAGATTTTTGAAAAAAGCCTAGAAAATCGCAAAAGCGCCAAAAAGTTCACCTTTTACGACGGCCCACCCTTTGCAACAGGCCTTCCTCATTACGGCCATATTCTGGCAATGACCATCAAAGACGCCATTACCCGCCTTAAAACAATGGAAGGTTTTTATGTTCCTCGTCGTCTAGGTTGGGACACCCACGGCCTTCCCGTTGAATACGAACTAGAAAAAGAGTTGGGAATTTCTGGCAAAAAACAAATAGAAGAAAGGGGGGTGGAAAATTTTAACGAAGCTTGTCGCGAAATTGTTTTTCGCTACACAAAAGAATGGGAAAAAACGATCGATCGCATGGGGCGTTGGGTCGACAAAGAAGATACTTACGCCACACTCAATACCGATTACATGGAATCGATTTGGTGGGTTTTTAAAACGCTGTGGGATAAAGACTTAATTTTTCAGGGCTTTAAGAGCATGCCTTATTGCCCCAGGTGTGCAACACCCCTTTCCAACTTTGAAACCAATTTAGGTTACAAAGACGATGTCGAAGACCCTTCGGTTTATATAAAGTTTCAGGCAGCCGAAGACCCAAACACTTTTTACCTTGCCTGGACAACGACACCATGGTCTTTGCCTGGTAATGCAGCGCTTGCCGTGAACCCAAAAGCAAAATACGTAAAAGTTAAAGTGGGGGAGCAGTATTTAATACTGGCAAAAGATAGACTCGAAGTGCTGGATGCTTACGAAGATGAAGAAGAAATTAAAGTCGCAGATTTAATTGGAAAAAAATACAAACCCCTCTTTAGCTTTTTTGAAGAAGATAAAAAGAAAAAAGGAACACCAGAATACGTTGTTGATGCCACAGACTTACAAAAGGAAGGTTATCGGGTTGTAGAAGCAGATTACGTTTCGCTGGAAGATGGCAGTGGAATTGTGCATGTCGCACCTGCTTTTGGTGAAGAAGACATGAATCTTGGTCAAAAAGAAAAATTGCCACTTCTGCGAACAATAGACAAAAACGGATTCGTAAATGTAGACCCATGGAAAGGGGACTTTTTCAAAAAAGCAGACCCAATGATTACCGAGCACCTGGACGAATCTGGGAATCTTTATAAAGCAGAAACGCTTCGCCACACATACCCATTTTGTTGGAGATGCGACACTCCCCTTTTGTACTACTCAACCCCAAACTGGTTTGTAAAAGTGTCACAAATGCGCAAAGAACTTGTTAAAAACAACGATGTCATAAATTGGACCCCGAAGCATATAAAAGAAGGCAGATTTGGTAATTGGCTAAAAGACGCCCGCGACTGGAGCATCTCTAGAAACCGATTTTGGGGAACACCACTACCTGTTTGGAAGTGCCAAAGTTGTGACCATTACCAAGTTGTAGGATCTGTTGCCGAACTAAAAGAGAAGGCAAACAATTTTGAAGTTTTGGTGACAACTTCTGCGCCTCTTTTTAAACAAGGCAAACAAAAATCATCCAGTGAACCCGTCGATTTGCACAGGCCTTATATAGATGTGGTCACAATTAAGTGTGAAGAATGTGGCGCAGCAGCTGCAAGAATCGAAGAAGTTTTGGATTGCTGGTTTGAATCGGGCAGCATGCCTTATGCCCAAGACCATTACCCATTCGAAAACAAAAAAGAATGGGAAGACAATTTCCCTGCCGATTTTATTGCCGAAGGCTTAGACCAAACCCGGGGCTGGTTTTATACTCTGCACGTTTTGGCAACAGCCCTGTTTGATAAACCATCTTTTAAAAACATTATCGTCAACGGAATATTGGTGGCAGCAGACGGTAAAAAACTTTCTAAGAGACTGCGAAACTACCCGGAACCAGACGAAGTGTTTAACAAATTTGGCGCAGACGCTATGCGTTACTATCTACTCGCTTCACCTGCAGCGGTGGCAGAAGATGTTAGATTTTCTAGCGAAATTGTTCAAGAAATCGTTCGTAAATTCTTTCTTATTTTATGGAACTCTTATTTGTTTTTCGTAACTTATGCCAACTTGGACGATTGGCAACCAGACGAAAAGCAAAAACATCCAACACCGACAAATCTTCTGGATAAATGGGTATTGTCTAAGCTAAACGGGCTGATCGAAGAAGTTAATAAAGGTGTAGAAACATACAACCTTCCCAAAATGACTCGCCCCTTGCAAGACTTCATAACAGAATTTTCGACTTGGTACATTCGCCGTTCACGCGATCGGATTGGGCCTAGTGCGGATGATAAAAAAGACAAAGAAGACTTTTATGCAACCGCCCACTACGTACTGGTAACCTTCGTAAAATTACTGGCACCATTTTCGCCATTTGTCGCAGACGAAATTTACAAAAACTTAACAGGAGAGACTTCTGTCCATCTTGCCGACTGGCCAAAGGTAGATGCTAAGGCAACGGATAAGGATTTAGAAAGTGCCATGCAGCAAGCGATAGATTTATCATCAGCTGCTCACGCCCACAGAAAACAATCAGCAGTTAAAGTACGTATTCCTTTTAAAACATTTTCTTACAAAGGGCCAAACGAGTTGCCACCCGAAATCTTAAAAATCGTCCAAGAAGAAGTTAATGTGAACGAGTTCAAGTACTCCGGGGAAAATACTACTTTTATAGTTGACGGCGATACCGGCGAGGCGAATCAAGACCAAGTTGCTGGCATTGCGCGCGATGTCATTCGTCAAATCCAAGTGGCCCGCAAAGAAGCCGATTGCGACCTAAAAGAAACTGTTAGCGTCATCTTGCCAGATTGGCCTAAAGAATATGAAGAACTCATTAAAAAACAAACTCTTTCGTCGCAGTTAACCAAAGGCGAAAAGCTGGAAATAAAGCGTAGTTAATGCGACAAAAATCCGATTATGTTTCTCTTTTGTTAATCCTGGCGATAGGTAGTCTTTCTCTTCTTACAACTTTTGCAATCAATGGTTATCTGGCCCGGAATCAGCTGATCTTTTGGGTTCTTGGTCTTGCAACTTTTTATGTAGCATCGCATATCGACCATACAACTATTAAAAAAGTCACGTTGCCCCTTTTTGTGATCTGCGTGATTTTGCTTATTGTTTTGTTTAAGGTCGGGGACCCCGTTCGAGGTTCTGTTCGTTGGATAGATCTTGGCTTTTTCCGCTTTCAAGCGCACGGAAATTTAAAAACGTCATTACTGGACTTGTTATTGCGGGAATTCCCGCCCTTTTAGTTTTTAAAGAACCAGATTTGGGCAATGCCCTAAGTATTTTGGCAATCTGGGGCGTCGTTAGCATAATCGCCGGGTTCAAACTGCGCCACGCAACCATTCTAGTTGCAGTTATCGTGTTTTTAATCCTCATTGGCTTCGAATTTTTATCGCCATACCAAAAAAACAGAATCGAAAGCTTTGCCAACCCCAATAGTGACCCCTTAGGCACCGGCTACAACGTTTTGCAATCGCAAATTGCCGCTGGTTCTGGTGGTATTTTTGGCAAAGGTTTGGGAAAAGGTTCGCAATCGCAACTGAACTTTTTACCAGAAGCAGAAAGCGATTTTATTTTTGCTTCATTTGTTGAACAATTGGGCTTTTTGGGTGCTGCCCTTTTACTTTCACTTTATATTTACCTAATTTATAGAATTTTGAGCTTCGATTATTCGATAGACACTTTTAGTAAATTACTGGTGACCGGAACTTGTTCCTTTATGGCATTTCAGTTTTTTGTAAATGTTGGTATGAATTTAGGTTTGTTACCAGTAACTGGAATCACCCTGCCGCTTGTTTCATATGGCGGCTCTTCGCTAGTCTCGACTTTATTTCTATTGGGCATTGTTTCTTCTATAAAACGCTATCAAATGTTGAATTAAGAGCGCTGATTCTGCTAAAATTCACAAAACTTATGAACACTTGGGCAGTAATTAAAACTGGTGGAAAACAATACTTAGTCACAGAGGGCAAAACGATCGCGGTCGAAAAGCTTGATGGTGAGAAAGATTCGAAAATAACTTTCGAAGAAGTTCTGGCAACTGGTGGAGAAAAAACGGAACTAGGCATGCCTTTGGTTGAAAAAGCTAAAGTAACTGGCAAGCTCCTGGAAAACTTCAAAGACAAGAAAGTAAGAGTTGTAAAGTTTAAATCGAAATCCAAATATCTTCGTACAAACGGGCATAGGCATCAAAAAACCAGAGTTCTTATCGAAAAAATATCCCTTTAAGTAGATCTAAAGGTTTCAAACAGTTATGCAAATAACTCATTGACACTCTGTGAAAATATCGATAGAATCTTTTTGATCACAAATTAACCAACGTGGCTCACAAAAAGGCCGGCGGAGCCGTTACAAAAAACCGCGATACTCATGGCAAACGTTTAGGCGTTAAGCTTTACGGTGGCCAAAAAGCAGCTCCTGGCAACATTATTATTCGTCAGCGCGGAACTAAATTTTTTCCAGGTACCGGCACCATGCTTGGGCGTGACCACACAATCTTTGCAATTGTCAGCGGTGTTGTCCACTTCAAGCAAAAGCTTGGCCGCAAATTTGTCGAAATAGTGGGATCATAAAGGGATAAACGCCGGGTCGTCCCTTAGAGAAAAAAATGGAAGAGCCCCAAATTTACGAAATAGAAATAGATATGTTGCAACCAAATCCGTTGCAGCCTCGTGGCCTTATTACACCAGATTCTTTAATTGAGCTTGTCGATTCCATCCGTGAACACGGTGTGCTTGAACCGCTTGTTGTGGCCAAAACCCCAGCAGGTTACCAAATAATTGCTGGTGAAAGGCGTTGGAGAGCCAGTAAAATCGCCGGCATTGTTAAAGTACCGGTCAACATCAAAGAAACAACTCCGCAGGGAATGTTGGAAATGGCAATTATAGAAAACGTTCAAAGAATCGATCTTAATCCTTTGGAGAGAGCTCAAGCATTTAGGCGCTTAATGGATGAATTTGGTCTAACAACTTCGGAAATTGCCGTAAAAACTGGCAAAAGCGCTCCTTATGTTAGTAATACGCTGCGCCTTCTTTCCGTACCAGATGTCTTAAAAGATGCGCTCGCTTCTGGTGCCACGACAGAAGGACACGTCAGGGCCTTGGCTTCCTTGGAAGACCCTCACCTTATTACCGAAGCTTACAAGCTAGTGTTAGGTAAAAACCTTTCCGTTCGCGGTGCAGAAGAGCTTGCCCGAAAATTTCGCGCTAGGGAAAATATTGCAACTCGTCAAACTTCTGCCAAAGTTCGCCTTGCAAATGAAGACCTAGACAATTATCAAGAAGAAATAACCCAAAAATTAAAATCCGATGATGCCGATGTTATCGTCAAGATAAGCCAATCAAGAATCGAAGGCAAAGTTCATATTGTTATAAAAGGCCGAGCCGATGTAACTTCAAGGATTATAAAAAGAGTCCGGGACGCCATAGTCAACGCGTAATAATATCCTTGCACCCTCACTTTGGTTGTTTTTAATAAGCGGCCAATAAACAAACCAAGCTTTTCCTTCTATCGTATTGCGATCAATCGGTCCAAAGACTCTGGAATCCGAAGACCCACCCCTGTTGTCTCCAAGAACAAAATACTGATTGTTTCCCAAGTTAATGTTAATATCGCCGCGAGTTTCTTGTTTTTCGTAAGGTTCGTTTAATTTCTTGTCGTTAATGTAAACAGTGCCGTTTTCAACCTTAACGTTTTCCCCGGGCACTCCAATTACCCTTTTAATGAAATCGACATTTGCAGAACCTGGGGCTTTAAAAACAATAACATCACCTCGAGATGGCTTATATATTCGATAAGAGACCTTTTCTACAAGTAAAAGCTCGCCATCTTTAAAGTTTGGAGTCATAGATTCCCCTTTGACGCGGTGAGGTTGAACCAAAAAAACATATACAAAAAAGAAAATACCTAAGGAAACAACTGCTGTTTGAATAATTTCTTTAACAGTGCCCTTGATGTTCATTTTATTTTCAACAACTTCTTCCATAAGAACCTTCTATAAATTCTAACAGAAAATGTGCAAAAACAATTATGCTAAAATCTCACACAGCCAGGGACCCGTAGCTCAGTTGGCTAGAGCGTCACATTCACATTGTGAAGGCCACAGGTTCGAGCCCTGTCGGGTCCACAAAATGGAACTCGTTAAATACTTATTAATTGCTTGCCTAGGTTCAACCGTAATTGGCCAATTAATTAGGCTGGAGTTTTTTCCGACCGCTGCCTTAACCTTAACGGACGTAATTGTTCTGGCAACCGACGTTGTCTTTGTAATATTGGCACTAACCCTCAAAAAATCACTCAATTTAAAAACTAAACTTTTTGTACCTGCAATTGTCTTTACTTTATTTGCGCTGGCAACAAATGTTCTGGCAATTTTAAATTTGCCCCAGGCCCAGGTTTTTGCATCTTCACTGTTTCTTTTTAGATTTTTGAGTTTGGTTTTTATAGCCTTCGTTGTAAGCGCAACTGTAAGCCGGCAAAAAATAACCAACTGGGTAAACTTAATGCTTACATTTGGTTTGGTTTTTGCCGTGGTTGGTATTTTGCAATTAATATTCTTTCCAGACCTTTCTGCTTACACAGTCTATGGTTGGGATCCACACCAAAAAAGAGTTTTTTCGACGTTTCTTGACCCCAACTTTACGGGCTTTGCAAATGTTATTTTCTTCAACGTTGCAATTGCATGTTTTTTATTTGCAAAACGTCCTTACAAAAAACTGGACTATTATTATTTGATAGTTGCCATTTTTTCTTTTATTTCGCTGATCCTTACTTTTTCGCGCAGTTCGTATCTGGCCTTTATGGCCGCAATTGCCGTCATTGGTCTTGTTAAATCTCCAAAGCTGTTTTTGATTGCCGCCTTTGCTTTTCTTTCTCTGTTTTTATTGGTTCCCCAAATGCAGGCAAGAATTGTTGGTGCATTTCGTTTTGATGATACTTCCCAAGCCAGAGTAGAAAGTTGGCAAAACGGCCTTGCCGTTTTTGAAAAAAACCCAGTTTTTGGTACCGGTTTTAATACCTTTAGGTATGTACAAGCCAGAGACAACCTGTTCACAAACGAAAGCCCGCTTGGTGGACATTCAGGTTCCGGTGTTGATTCGAGCTTGCTACTAGTTGCCGCGACAACTGGAATAGTTGGCGAAATAATATTTTTAACCTTGTTCCTTTTTGTGTTTCTTTCTGTCAAAAAGAAAGCGACCAAAAACCCAATAAAATTAGCCGCTTGTGCAACTATTGTTTCTATTTTTGTACATAGCCAATTTGTGAATTCACTCTTCTTTCCACAAATCATGTTGCTCTTTTGGTTTTTAATTGGGTTAACCCTTGCAAATGATTCTTAAAACGTTTCTCTATTGGCGCGTTTGCTTGTTCGCAATTGCCGCCTTAGGCGCATTAGCATTCACCCAGATTCCAAATGGTGGGTTCGGGGCAATTGCAGCTGGCAAGCCGTTTGACTATTGGCTTTCATGGGCCCAATGGGACGGGGGCCATTATTTGCAAATTGCCCAAGAGGGTTACCGCTACTTTCCCAATATTGCGTTTTTTCCTCTTTACCCACTTTTAATGAAGGGTCTTAGTTTTTTATTTTTTAACAACTTACTCTTTGCTGGGCTTTTTATTGCCAATGTTAGTTTCTTGCTATTTTTAGTCATTCTTTTTCGGTTTGTAAAAGAAAATTATGGCAAAGAAGTGGCACGGAATGTTCTTGCGCTTTACGTGCTATTCCCAACCAGTTTTTTTGCAGTCGCTTTGTATTCCGAGGGGCTATATCTGTTTCTGTCGGCAATTGCCCTAACACTTTATTACAAAAAAAAATACATAGGCGCTGCAGCTGCCGTTGCGTTGTGTTGCCTAACCAGAAACGCCGGCTTATTGCTTTTTCTTGCCTTAGTAATAGATTTTTTATTCAAACTAAAAGCTGGGAAATTTACAAAACAAAATGTTATTAACCTTTTTACTTTTATAGCGGTGGCGATTTTGCCATTTTCGGTTTATTGTCTTTTCCTTTTGATAAATTATGGAAAAAGCCCGCTGGATTTTATTGCAGTTCAAACTTATTGGGGCAGGGAAGTGGTGGACCCATTTTCAACGCTCGCTAGTTACATTTTTTCGATTTTAACTTTAGAAAATCGTCCTTTTCTAGATTATCTAGACCTCGTGTTTACACTTGTCTTTCTTTACGTACTCACATGTAACATTCAAAAAATAAAAAGAGGCATCTGGATTTATTCAATGTTGATACTTTTAATTCCGGCATCGACGGGAACATTAACAAGTATGCCAAGATATTTATTAGCATCAATTGGCGCCTTTATTTTAATAGGCCAGATACTAACAAGACACCCCAAATTCAAGATGCCCAGCCTTTTTCTGTTCCTGAC
>JACPYZ010000046.1 GCA_016195765.1 Candidatus Curtissbacteria bacterium
AGATGCCTTGTAAACACTCCAAATTTCCCATAAGAGTCGATTTGCTTTGGCCAGCTTGCAGAAACTGTTATATCAAAATTTGCCTGGCCGGCAGGAATATTAGTTTCCGTCCCTTGGAAGCTAGGGTCTCTCAAAAGCTGCAAAACAGCCTCTTCACCGCCGCTTTCTGCAGACTGGTAAGCCATCTGTCCATCCTCCACCTTGGTAGTTGAGGTACTAGTTGATAGCAGCATCGTTATAGCTGCTGCAATAACTATAGAGGCCACGAGCATGAATATTATTACAATTAACATGATGCTTCCTTTTTTGTTCATATCATTTTAATCCAACCGTCGTCTGGAACGTTCGAGTTTCTGGTCCTTTTTGGCTGGTTCCAACGCTTGTTAATGTAAACTTAACCTGGACCGTATCTTTTGGAGCTGGGTCTAGGTGGGTAAAAGTTAAATTTGAGACTTTTGAGTTAGTGCTGTTTAAATTATCTGTGTTACCGGCCTCCGTAATTTGCAGATTGCCACTGCTTAAATCGTAAGTGTATGTGAAAAGATTGGTTGTAAGTGTTGTCCCGCTCTGGCCCGCTAAAGGTGCTGTAATACTCCCGGATCTGGAAACATCATAAGCAACCCTCGATAAAAGATATTGGCCGTCCATTTGGACACCTGAAGTAGATTCGGAATCCAAGCGGATGCCGGCAATTAAAACAAAGATCTGAGTGATCGAGACCAAAAAAATGGCTGAAAGCCCCATATATAAGAGCATCTCTATCAGAGTAAAACCGGCTGCAAATTTTAGTTTTTTCATGGCGAATAGTTAATTGTCACGTCATTTATTACCGGTGTGGACGCCGAGCTCGAAGTTGTAAGATACCCACGGTAACGGAAACATTTGCCAGGGTTTTGATAACCTGAGGGATTAGTTCCAAAAGGGGTGGGATAACTTACTGAAATTGGAGTAAGTGTTGGTGCTCCCGTCAGGAAATAAGTTCCGGAGGTTTTGTCAGGGCCAACAAAACTATATGTAACACCGCTACATGATCCTGAAACAGCATCGGCTACCCCCAGCTGAAATTGCAAATCTGTGCCGGATGGTTTTATGTAGGTAAGATCTACTCTATTAAACGCGGTCGATAGCGGGTTGGTGGCATTTGGATTTCCGAATGTTGAGGATTCATAAGTGCCGCTTGAAGGATAGCCGCCTGCTCCGCCAGGTCCGCCTTGCACTATCTGAAATTCAGCCGATGCATTATCGGTGATAATATATGAAAATACGTTCCCGCTTGCTTGGGTAACTCCTGACACAGCGTTTATGCTTGACACACCGGCAGGACTCATGCCTCCGCAATGCCTAGCGCTGCTTGCAGACGAAATATCAAAAACCTGGTATTGCTCACCACCGGATCCAACAATTATTGCTCTGTTGCCTGTTGGTACAATGATCCCTTTGGGGCTCATACTATTTATGGCCTGGTAGCCGTAAATATTACTTGTATTGGCTAAATCGACTATGAAGAAGTCATTCTTACCGGAAGTAAAACTGGTTATTAAATATGCATATTTTTCTGATGAATCCACAAATAAATCAACCGCCCCTTGGTTATTACCTAAGTTGATAGTACCGCTAACGCTCATGCTGGCGGGGTTTGAGACATTGACTACTTGCAGTTGTTTATTATTGCTTGATGTTGCAACATAAGCATGGGTACCGACCACAACTACCTTATTGCCAGTCCCTGCCAAGCCGACACTGCCAAGAAGAGGTCTTGCTCCTGTTTTTGAGCTGACATCAAAGCTGTAGAGGGTATTTCCTACTGTAGTAAAACCAGTGTTGCCGGAAACAAAAATGCTTGTTCCAGTACTGTTTTTTACATCAAAAAAACCTAAAAGTGACAGATCATTAGCATTTGCTATTTGGACCGTATGGTTTGGAGAGTTATTTTCATTAAAATATAGATATGTCCCGTCGGTAAACACGCCATAAGCTTTTGGTCCGGTAATAGCATTTGGATTGGTGACAACAGGTGGCGTGGCATGGGATATGCTAATTTTATCAAGTGAATCCCCGGATGCGTTGTTACCCGTGGTTGTATACGCCAAGTCCTGAGAAGATAAAGAAACTGCAGATATGGAAATGGGGACACCACTGTGGGTGAGGTCATAGGTTGCAATCACGGATTTTTGTGGCTGGCACCAATCTCCGCCTGCTGGAACGTTTTTCAAAATTACTTTGCCGTCAGACGAGCCATTATTGCCCGAAGGCGACACAGCTTCAGTTGAGGTAAAAATGCTGCCTGTTTTTCCAAAATCATTGACTGTGGTATCTGTAAAAAAGTTATTGTTGAAATACCGGGAGAGATAGACAGTTGTGCTTACTGACGAGGAAAAAGGAGTGCTCCAGGAAATAGTTACATCCGCTTTTTTAATAGATGGATCCAACAATGTGCCGGAATTGGAAATCTGGTTACCTGTGCGATATAGATCGCTAATTGTTATGGTGCGATTAAAACCATGTATAGTTTCTCCGCCTGCTGGCAAAGACCATTTCTGCGATCCTGAAACAGTGATGATTTGAGGGTGGTAAACCCCATTGGTTGAAACATTTACCCAGTCTGCGGTTCTGACAGCTTCTGCGGCTGTGACGCCCTCTTTCATGAGTTGAACTGCTTCAAGCCTTTGAATTTGCTGAGCCTTGCCTGATTTTGATGCCGCAACTCCTGTTATCAGCGCTGGGAGAAACATGGCCATTAAGCCAATAGCTATTAAAACTTCTATTAAAGTGGCACCCTTTTTTGATTTGTACATTTTAATTTACGCCTGTGACTACCCCTAAACGGTTAACCGTAATTATTTTCTGGTTGCTTATATCGTTGGTTTGAAAACGGATTGTGTTGGCTCCAGAAGAAAACCCAACTACTGCGCCGCTAGTCTTATTAAAAACTAGTTCGGAACTGGAACTGGGCAATGTTGTGTTAATCGATGAGTTGTCCAAATTCACCGTAAAATTTGCAGGATCTCCTGCGCTATATGTTCCTTTGAAAAGGACATACGAACTACTTAAAAAGTGGATACCATAAATGTCACCACCATTATCACCGCTCATCGCTTTTATCTGTTGGGAATTTAAATCTGTTAATAAAACATCAACAGCTGTACCCAGTGACGACTTAGATCGGATATTTAATAAATTAAGCGAAGTAAAACCTACAAAGATTGCAAAAATTCCCATAATGATAAGAAGTTCGACAATGCTGAATCCTTTTTGAGATTTCATGTTATTTTGGCCCGATTTGACCAATTAGGGAGTAGATCGGGCCAATAATGGAGAGCATGATTGCGCCAACGACAAGCCCAATTAAGAGCAAAAGTGCGGGTTCTAAAAGTGCAGTCACGGTTGCTAACTTTTTTTCAACCTGGTAATCCATATGCTCTGAGACATATTGCATTGATTCGCCGAGTGAGCCTGTCTTTTCTCCTGACTCAATCAATTTAATCATAATTTTAGGCACAATTTTGCGGTATTTATTAAAACTTTCAGAAAGTTGTTTGCCTGAGGCAATCATATCGGATGCTTCCGCAATAATTTTGTGCACCTCTTTTTTGACTACTACTTCTTTTGCAAGATCTAATGAGGTAACAATTGGCAATCCTGCATCCAAAAGAAGGGATAAGGCGCGCGAAAACCTGGCCCAGTCGATTTGGCGCACAAGTCCCGAGATTAATGGAATTGAGAAAAAAAACTTTGTCAGCCATTCCCTTTTTCTAAAGTATACGAAAGCAGATGCGGCCATAATTGCTCCCAAAATGCCGAGCACATAAATTAAATGGTACAAAACCGCGTTTGAAAAAAAGATTAAAATCTTTGTTGGTAGCGGCAAAGGAATTTTTAATGCTGTAAAAACAGTGGATATTTTAGGTATCACAAAAGTTAAAATCACTAATATGACCAACAAAAAAACTACAAACACGATCACAGGATAAAGCGCCGCGCTGCGAATTTTATCATTAAATTGAATCTCTTTATGTAAATTTGTTTGGATATCCTTTAGAGATGATTCCAGAGTCCCGGATTCTTCAGCCGCTTTAACCACACTCGTAGTCACTTTATCAAAAGCAGCCGGGAATTTAGCCATGGTCGAGGATATTGTTCTTCCCCCCGATATGTCTTCTTTAAGTGTATCTAAAAAGATTTTTAAGCCACCTTTTGCATCTTCTGCCAATAGATCGACAACGCCCAATATAGGCAAGCCAGCAGTGAGCATTGTCCGCAGTTCCGCAAACATGTTTAGTTTATCGCTATTTTTTATCCTGACACGTTTTAAATTTTTCATATTTGCTCCGATTTTGTGACCCTTAATACTTCCTCAGTTGTAGTAAGGCCCATACGCACCTTTACCAAACCATCTTCAAACATGGTAGTCATACCCTCTTTTAATGCTAAATCCAAAATTTGGTCT
The DNA here is from genome assembly GCA_016195765.1 of Candidatus Curtissbacteria bacterium. Classification (GTDB taxonomy): domain Bacteria; phylum Patescibacteriota; class Microgenomatia; order Curtissbacterales; family GWA2-41-24; genus JACPYZ01. The sequence continues at coordinate 4,448 of JACPYZ010000046.1, forward strand.
GCGTCTGTGCCCTTGTTTAGCAACTGGCGCAATTTTTTCGTAACGGGCAGCACCTCAAAAATACCGAGCCTACCCAAATAGCCGGTTTCATGGCAGGTCGCGCAGCCTGTACCTTTGTGGAGCTTGACTTTATTTGCTGTTCCAAAGATTTTTTTTATTAGGTTTTTGGAGATGTTTTTAGCTAAATCTTCTGAAGAAATTAAAACGGGGGTCTTGCACTGGTCACAGATTTTCCGAAGAAGTCTTTGGGCGATAATGATATTGGCAGTAGATGATAAAAGCAGTTCCTCCACTCCCATATCGACCAGCCTCGGTAAAGCGCCGACGGCGTCACTGGTGTGTAGTGTAGAAAGCACCAAGTGGCCTGTTAAAGCTGCATTTACCGCAATGGCAGCGGTTTGGTTGTCACGTATTTCCCCCACAAAAATAATGTCCGGGTCCTGACGCAGGATTGAAGCTAAACCGTTGGCAAAAGTAAGGTTCGCTTTATTGTTTACCTGGATCTGGTTTACACCTTTAATACGGTATTCTACGGGGTCTTCAATGGTTGTGACATTGCGATCGCGGTCATTTAGAATTTTAAGAAGTGCATAGATAGAAGTAGTTTTTCCGGAACCGGTTGGGCCAGTTGAAAGGATCATGCCGTATGGTTTGCCTAAAGAGTTCTGGATTTTTTTTAGGTCAGCGTCACTCAAACCTAAGCTGGAAAGATCATATTCCCTGGCTTTTGAGGTCAAAAGCCTTAAGGCAACTTTTTCTCCGTCTGCGACGGGGATAATAGAGACACGAATATCAAGAAGGTCATCTTCTAGAGAATAACGGATCTTACCGTCTTGGGGTTTCTGGTGTTCATCGGTCTGGATCTTCGATAAAACTTTGATTCTGGTAATGACTCTTTGGTGAAGGTCTTTAGGCAAGGAGAGGGCATCATGAAGCATTCCATCTATACGGAAACGAACCAAACTCTTATTTTCTTCCGGCTCTATGTGGATATCTGAGGCTCGGTCCCGGTACGCATAATTGATCAAAAGGTCAACAATTTTCGCAATCGGAGCCTCGAAACCAATAGTCTTGTCCTTCAAAATCGCATCAAGAGTCTTTTGAAGACTTTCTCTATAGTAGGGGAGGATTTTCTTAATCTCTTCTGGGGTGGTCAAGTATATTTTGACAGCCTGACCCGTTTTTTTGGAAATCATCACTGAAAGTTCTGCGTTTGAGGGATCACATAGTGCCAATCCGATGCCATCTTTATCCCGTTTGAACACAACGGCTTCTTGGCTATGAGCAACTTTTTCGGGCAAAATTCTTAGAAAATCCTCATTAATATCTGATTTTAAAAGACGCGTAAATGGTAATTTAAGCTCTTTGGCAATTTCACTATATAATTTTTCCCTCGGGATCAGCTCTCGATCAGCCAAAGTATCCATTAAGGACTGATCTTCTCTTTTCGAGGCAACTACTTCATTAAGTTTTTCTGAAGAGAGCAGTTTTTGCCTGGCTATTAGCTTTTGTAGATCATAGTCTGAAATTAACATGCAACCCCTTATTATATCAAACTATATGTAATTATATCAAAATTCTTAAGTAAAGCTTTAAAAGAGCTTGGGGAGGAAAGCAATTGCAGTATTGAGGTTAGTTTTTGTCGACAGCGAATTGATGTTTGAATTTAAAACGCGCCGGTGCCGTTGGGGGTTCCTAGACCAGTTGGACCATCGTAGCCTGGGTATGCGGTACAGAGATAAGAACCGCTGCAGCTGCCGTTAGAACCAGAGGTCACATCGTGCAAGTTTGAAGAATTACCAAGAGAGGAGTATGGTGATCGGTTTGCTGACCCTGAAGTGTTGCCTGAGAGAGCATAGACGCCGGCTACTATGGGTGATGCTAGACTTGTTCCGCCAACCTGGAACCAACCACTTCTGCCTTGATTTCGCACACTGTCGTAAACCGCGGCACCAGTATTAGGGTTGGCATCCGCAGAAACGTCGGCAATGGTACGGTTTGCGCAATTTGGATCTGTTTGCCAGGCTGGTTTGGATTCAAAAGAACTACAACCACTTCCAGTACCGGACCAGACAGATTCATTATTGTAGGTATTGTTCGAATTAATCTTTAAAGTTGTCCCACCAACAGCGGTCACATATTTTGAGGCAGCGGGATATTCCGGACCATAGCCGTTATCACCTGAACTGAAGGTAAAAGCAACGCCTGCAACATTGAAATGGTTGTCCAGGCTGGTTTCGTCGGGGAATTCGCTGGATCCGTAGGAATTGGATACAACGTTTGCTCCTAGAGCAACGGCACGATCTATAGCAGTCATTAGGTTTGAATAACTGCTTGAATCTGCTTCGACTAAAAGTAATTTACAATTTGGGCATATACCGTGGGCGATTTCGACATCAAGGGCAATTTCTAGTGCCCAGCCAGAATTAACCTGTGGGTAGCTGGTACCACCGCGTTGATCGACTTTTTTAAAACAGTTTGTGGTGACAGTACTGGAACAGTTTGGGAAAAGTGGCAAACCAAATGTTGAATCATACTTGTCTAAATCAGATTTAATGTTTGGATGGTCGTAGGCATCGACTATAGCAATTGTCTGATTTGTTGATGCTGATTGAGGTAAATTGTAAGCACCGTGAAATTGCGCCGGTCCGTAACCCGCTGGCAGACTGCTTATTTGAGGCTGGCCATGGCCGTCAGTAACTACTCTGGCGTGACATCTCGTAAAATCTCTGCCTGCTGGTCCGGGACAGACTGGAATGTTGTTTAGGGCTTGTTCCGGTAAATTCAAGGGTTGGGCTAAGACGGGCGAAGTAGCGAGCGCTAAGGCGATTACCGAAATGAATGTTGCAATTTGTCGCATCATATATGTCTAAATTATGTTAAATAAACTAAACTTGTTTTGCAATAACCACAAACCTGGCACTATCTAAAAAGCCGCTACATGTATAGACAGTTAGACGACTGTCAGTAGTGGCGTTAATGATATCAATAGATTCTGGCGTGACTTCTTTTTCATCTGAAACTTGATATTTCACAATTTTACCTGA
>JACPYZ010000041.1 GCA_016195765.1 Candidatus Curtissbacteria bacterium
AAACAGAAACATAATGAGCCAAGTTTTAAATTGGTTTGAGGAGATTTGAGTGTAGGCCGTCATTGAAGCAATATTTTACCATGTGATACTATCTCTATGATGAACAAAGCGCCTTTTTACGATCCAAAACTTTCGTATGAGGAGAATTATGACAAAGGACCTTTTGGTGCGTTTGCAGATGGGGAAGTCTACCCGCAAGAAGGTGAACCTCGACACGATTTTCTTGGAACCAAAGTTTATCTTCCGTTTGGTATTCCCGCCGGTCCGCTTTTGAACAGCCGTTTCGTAAAAGCGGCTTTTGAGAAGGGTTTTGACGTTTGCGTTTATAAAACTGTTCGCTCAGATGTTTACCCCACTCACCCATTTCCTAACATTTTGGCGATTCATCCAAAAGGGCCGCTGACTATTGAAAGATTAAATGAAAATTTTGTGGGCGATACAAATTATGATGACCCGATAACGATTACTAATTCGTTTGGGGTGCCTTCTCGCGAACCAGGAACTTGGCAAGAAGATGCCAAAGTTGCAACTAGTTATGCGGGAAAAGGGCAAGTTATGATCTTGAGTTTCATGGGAACAGTTAGGCAGGGTCAAACGCAGCAAGAATTTATTGATGATTTTATTTTATCAGCAAAGCTTGCAAAGGAAACTGGTGCCAGAGTTTTAGAGGCTAATCTTTCTTGTCCAAACATTGGTAATGAAGGATTGGTTTGCTACAACTTAGAAGTTACAGAAAAGATTGTCAAAGGCATCCGTCATGTTATCGGTAACACGCCGTTTGTCATTAAAGTTGGTTATTACAAAGATGATAAGCAACTCGAAGGATTGGCAGAAGTTGGGAATGAGTATGCCAACGACATAGCTGCAATAAATACTCTGGGAATTTTAAATTTAAAATCACTGGCGTGGGTGGAGTTGTCGAGCCTCAGGATTATTTTGACTATAAAAAAGTAGGTGCTGATGCAGTAATGAGCGCAACAGGTGCGATGTGGAATCCTCATCTTGCACAGGAGATTAAAAAAATTATCTAAAACCTTGACGTTTTGCCCAGTTGTGAGGATCACGGGCCCAATCTAAAACTATATCTACTTGTTCGGGTTTTAAAAATCCTTTTTTGCGGGCAACTTCTACCGTTTGCGCTAAGTTTGTTAGCGGATGCAGTTTAACTTTATGATCTTTATAATTTTTCTGTGTTTCCGGTAAATCGTAAGAGAAAATTGTTAACTGGTCTGTGACTTTGCCACCTAATTTTCTAATACTGTCAACGACGCTGAGTGACGAAAGACCTGTGGAGACCAAATCATCTATGACGCATACCCTCTGGCCTCTTTTTAAGACCCCTTCGACAAGTTTATCTAAGCCATGACCTTTTGGTGTTGGCCTTGCATAAACCAGGGGCATTTTAAGTTTGTTGGCAAGCAAAGCGGCGTGTGGCACACCAGCAGTTGCAACGCCCGCAATAACATCTGGTTTTTCTATCTTGTTAATTTTTTCCGCGAGAAAGTTGATGATCTTGTTCCACTTAACGGGGTAAGAAACAATAAGCCGGTTGTCCGTGTAAATTGGGCTAAGAATTCCCGATTTATATTCAAATGGTTGCTTAGGTCGAAAAATAACAGCGCCGATATCGATCAAGATTGAGGATGCGAAAGAAGCTGTTTTATCTATACTTGTTGATTTCATCTCTTAACTTTTGGGCGGCAGTTCTAGGATCTTTGTCGAAGATTATACTCCTTGAAGCGTTAAACATAATACCTTCACCGTTTTTGTCGATTCCGGCTTTTACAATTTGTTCTATTTCTGCGCCTTGCGCGCCAATGCCAGCGGACAAGAAAATTTCGTCTGGAAATAAGTCTCTGAGTGACTTCATTTCTTCTGGATAAGTTGCCCCTACAAAAACTCCAAGATTTCCAATGCCCCAGCTTTTAATTTCTTGGGCAACTTTTAAATAATAATTTACGCCATCTACTTTTAAATTTTGAAACGTTCCAGAATCTGGATTACTTGTCTTGAAAAGAACAATTACAAGTTTATCTTGATAGCTAAAAAATGGCTCCAGTGAATCTCGGCCTAAGTGTGGGTAAACAGTAACAGCATCCGCGCCATAAACATCAAAGGCTGCAGTTGCATACATTTTGGCAGTGTTGCCAATATCACCTCTTTTGGCATCCAAAACTATCGGTACTTCTGGGTGTTCTTTTTTTAAATATGCAATTGTGTCTCGCAAACTCTGCAAGCCCTCAATACCAGCTGCTTCGTAAAAAGCGCTATTTGGCTTGTAGGCGCAAACCAAATCATGCGTCGCGTCTATGACTTGCTTGTTAAATTCGAATTGACTGATTCCACCGGGCAACTTTTCCGACTCCGGGTCTAAGCCCACGCAAACTAAACTATTATTCTTTTTAACAATGTTTTGGAACTTTTGTTTAAACGTCACTAGACTTCAAGAGATAGGCAATCTGCAATAAGATCGGCAACAGAAACTATTTCTATTTTTTTACTATTGATTCCCTTGTGCTGGATACTGTCGGTCACAAAAATTTTATCAACTGGGCTTTTCTCTAAATTCTCGATGGCGTTACCTGCAAAAACTCCGTGGGTTGCACAAACAATAATTTTGTTTACGCCTCGTTTTTTAAGAGCGTTGGCACTTTCTACAATTGTGCCACCTGTTGAAATAACATCATCGATTATAACTGCAGTGTCGCCGGTTACTTCGCCAGAGATTGACAACACTTCTATTTTGTCATGGGCATCCACCTGGCGATGCTTTTCGATAACTGCAAGTGGTGCGCCTAACAAACCAGCAAAATTTCGGGCTCTTTTAACACCGCCCACATCTGGTGCGACAACAACCGGGCTATTAAGTTTTTCTTCTTTTAATCTTTTGGCCAGGACCTCTAGGGCGGTTAGATAAATAACCGGAACATTAAAAAAGCCGACGATGGCGTCGGCATGAAGATCGAGACAGATTATTTTATTAATGCCGCTAGAAGTTACAAGATCGGCAACAACTTTTGCGGAAATTGGTTCACCGGCTCTAGATTGTTTTTCTTTTCGGCTATAACCAAAGTAAGGAATAATTGCCGTAATCCAATGGGCGCCAGACCTTTTAAGCGCGTCGGCAATAAGGGCCAGTTCGATAATATTATCGTTTACTGGAAGAGAATTCGATTGCAATATGAAAACGTTTGAATTATTAACTTCTTCTTTTACCCAGACGTCAATTTCACCATCGGAAAATTGACCGATGTCAATGGCGCCAAGAGGTATTTTAGATTTTTGAGAGACGAGTTTAGCGAGTTTAGTGTTAGAGGAGCCTGCAAAAATTATTGGGGCTTTCATTCAAATTTTACT
>JACPYZ010000019.1 GCA_016195765.1 Candidatus Curtissbacteria bacterium
ATGTAACGTGTTGCGATTTTAACAGCTATTTCTTTTGGTAGTGCGGGTGGTTTACCATTTCCAACGTAACCATGGCTGGCAAACCAGAGGCGCATAAATTCTTTATCATAATTTTCTACCTCTTCGCCTCTTTTAAACCTTTCTAAGTAAGTTCTCTTTACCCAATAACGGCTACTGTCTGGCGTATGTACTTCGTCAATTAAAATGAGTTTTCCATTTTTGTCTAAACCAAATTCATATTTTGTATCGGCTAGAATGAGACCGGCGTTTTCGGCAATTTTTGCTCCTTTTGTATATAGAGCAAGAGCGACTTTTTCTATTTGGTCCCAAATTTTCTTATCTATTAATTTTTGCTTTATAATTTCGTCTTTTGTAATTGGCTCATCATGACCGCCTACACCTGTTTCGCGAGTAGTTGGGGTAATAACGGGGCGATTTAATTTTTGATTCTTCATTAGGCCATCTGGAAATTTAATGCCGTAAATTATTCTTTCGCCTTTTTCGTATTTTTTCCATAATGAAGTATCTGTTACACCCGTTATATAACCTCTGACAATTACCTCGATCGGGAGAGCTTGGCAATTTGCCACGAGCATGACATTGGGGTCTATTGTCCCTATCATGTGATTTTGAATAATATCGCGAGTTTGATCAAACCAAAACTTTGAGAGTAAATTTAATACGGCACCACGCAAAGGAATTAAACCGAGTACTTTATCAAATGCCGAAATCCGGTCTGTTGCAATTAAAATACGAAGATTCCCTGAAACATACCAATCCCGAACTTTACCGCTGCGTTTTTCGCCGAGACCTTTTGCGTTTATTGAATCAACAGAATCTGGCAGACATTTTAATAAGGTGTTTTTATCAATCACTTTTTAAATAGAAATCTACGTTTATACATTATCTTTTTTCTCGCTTTGCTCTAAATAATCTTTGTATCCGGATTTTTCCAAGTTTTGAGCTTTTTGCAAAACTTCACTTTTCATATTTGCTTTGTACTGCTTAATTTTTTCTGAAAGTTCTTTGTTTGAGAGAGCGAGTATCTCTACGGCTAGTAGACCTGCGTTTTTTGCACCATTTATGGCAACGGTTGCAACCGGCACACCTGGAGGCATCTGAACAATTGAAAGAACTGAATCAAGTCCGTCCATAGTTTTGGTTTTAACTGGTACTCCAATTACTGGCAGGTGAGTATTGGCGGCCGTCATGCCTGGTAAGTGGGCTGCCCCACCTGCCCCTGCTATTATCACCTTTGTTCCGTTTCCTTCTGCGTCTTTTGCAAATTCTGCCATGCGATCTGGGGTTCTATGAGCGGATACGACAGTTATTTGGTAAGAAACAGAAAACTCATCGAGGATTTTTGCCGCCTCCTGCATAACAGGTAAATCCGAATCGCTTCCCATAATGATTGCTACCTGTTTCATATTGAAATCATTTTCCTTGCTGTTTTTGCTTTTGCCAGAACTAAATGTTTACCATAACTGCCGCTTTTGCTTTCATGGTCGTTGCACCGAGTGGCAAATTGGATACCGCTCTGACATGTTGCTCAAATTGTGATGTTTTGCAGGCTTCAATTGTATAGTGACCACTATTGTGAACCCTTGGGGCAATTTCATTTAAAAGAACTTGCCCATTTGGCGTCTCAAACATTTCTATTCCAAAGACACCAGCACCAGCAAAATTAGTTATGACTTTTTTGGCGATTTTTGCGGCTTGTAACTCAATTTTCTTTGTTCCTTTTGCAGGGGCTAGTACATAATGACAAATGTTATTTTTTTGTATCGTTTCAACAAGCGGATAAGACTTGATTTGGCCCTTTATATTTCGAGCGACTTGAATTGCCAGCTCTCTTTTAAGAGGAATGACTTTTTCTACGTATGCTTGTCTACCGACCTTTTTAAACGCTTCTTTAATCTCTGCCTTTTTTCTTATAAGAGCATTACCACGCCCGTCATAGCCATGAACCCTCGCTTTTAAAATAACGGGGTACTTATATTTTTGAATAAATTGTTCAAGGTCTATTTGAGAATTTACAACTGCAAAATCGGCAATTGGGATATTCAGTTTTTGTAAGAATTGTTTCTGCAGGAATTTATCTTGAATTATTTCTAGCGTTTCGCCTGGTGGATTAATGCTTACTCCAGATTTTGCTAATTTTTTTAATATTTGGGTGTTTGCCGATTCGATTTCAAAAGTAAGATAGTCAACAATTTTGCCTAACTTCTCAATTTGTTTAGGATCTTTGAAATCGCCTATGATTTGTTTGTCGGCAATTATGCCTGCTGGGCTTTGGGGTGTGGGATCAAGAACTATAACTTTGAGTTTTAGGTCGTGTGCTGCTTGTGTGATCATCCGTCCAAGCTGTCCTCCGCCTATTATACCTAAGGTTTTTCTCATACGACTGCCTTTTTGATCTTATCGATCATTTGGGCAGATTTTTTTGATGCAAGACCAATGTGCTTAGAATAATCAAGGGCTTCTTTAATCTCTTGTTGGTTTAGATATTTTTTTATCACTTCGTCTTTTTCTAGTAAATCTGAAAGGGGAGTGTTACTGGCGTAAGAATCCATCGCGTAATTTCTGATGAGCTCATGCACCATTTGTCGATCTGCTCCATTTTTTACTGCTTGCATCATAACTGCTTCCGAAGACGCGAATGGACCATATTTTTCAAGATTATTTTTTATTTGATCTTTGTTTATGTTCATTCCTGACACTATTTTTATTGATTGGTTTAAAATTTCATCTGTTGCCAAGAATGACTCCGGTAAAATAATTCTTCTTGCAGCACTGTCATCAAGCGTTCTTTCAAGTAGTGAATGTGCGGCATTATCCCAAGCAGTTCTTGAAAGGTTTACAAGATGACGAGCAATCGAACAAATTCTTTCTGATAAGATTGGGTTTCTTTTAAATGGCATTGCCGAAGAGCCAACTTGTTTTTCTCCAAACGGTTCTTGAATCTCTCCAAAGCCTGCTGACTGAAGAATTCGTATATCAAAGGCAAATTTGTAAAGACTTCCGGCAATTGATGACAATAAAGAAAGCACTAGAAAATCTAACTTTCTTGGGTAAACTTGGGTTGTGACATCAAAAGCTTCTATACCTAAATCTGTTAACACTTCTTTTTCTAAGCTTTCTGATTTCTCCCCTAACAGTGCAAAGTAACTTGCAGAATTGCCTACTGCTCCTTTTAACCCTTTTCCTTTAAGTTGAGCTTTTACAAAGTGTAAAAGCTCAAGATCTGTTAGCAGGTCTTGAGTATAGAAAGAAAATCTGTAGCCAAGTGTAGTTGGTTCTGCTGGTTGAAGGTGTGTATATGCCATGCATACAAGGTCTTTGTTCTCTTCGATTCTCTTTGAAAGCTCTTTGAGCAATGACTTTAAATCTTTCTCGATTATTCCCAACGCACCTGACATTAATAATGTGTCTGCGTTGTCTTCTATATCTTGGGATGTGGCGCCAAAGTGGATCTTTCCCCCACCGACTTTTGCTTGTGAGGCAAAAGTTTTAAGTTCGGCCATTAAATCGTGTTTTAGTTCTTCTTCGATTTTATGGGCTGTTTCAATGTCAATCTCGTCTTGATGTTTTACTATATCTTCTAATTCTTCTTTTGAAATTAAACCCAATTTATTTTGAGATTTGGCAAGAGCGACCCAAACCTTGCGCCAAGTTTTTCTGCGATTAATTTCGGAAAATAGTTCTCGCATTTGAGCTGATCCATAACGCCAACTAAAAGGGGACTGATAGATGTTGAAATTTATTTCGCTCATGTTGTTATTTTAGCAAGTTGCTTTTTGGCAATGGCTTCTTTAATTTCTATGGCAACACGCCTGCCCTACTGCAATATGGCCTGCTTCTTCGTATTTTATTTCTAACTTACCATTGATCATTTCTTGGTATTTTTCTGGAAGGCGTGACCATCCTTCTAGATTTGTTTGGCGACGAGTATCGGTTCCAACAAGTTCTAGTCTTTTCTCTATCGGCGAATAGAAAAAATTAAAGTTAACTTGAACACCCAAAATAAATTCCTCAATGACTGCTGTTTCTAATGAAATTCTAGTGATTTTTCCATCTTTTATCAGTTCGTCACTTTGAACTTTAAAACTAAGAGGGGAGTCGCATAAGAAAAAAGCTCTCTCGAACTTTCTTTGGGCTTCTGAAACTTTGACCATTACGAGTTTGTCAATTTGCTGATAATTTTCGTAGAGTTTTGGGTACTTAATCTTGGCTTTTTCAAGCAAATCATATTGATTTGGGTGTTCGTTGCGTTCTTCAATTCTTAACAATTTTTTGTTGCCGAATATTGGAACGTTAAAATCATTTTCGATCGCGTCATAGTCATTTACGTAAACTTCAAATGAACGATGGGGGATAAAGATAGCATTTTTTTTCTGTAAGATTTTTTGGGTCTCCCCTTCTAGTAACTGTTTAAAATTTTTGACATACAGGACTTCGTCTACACATCCCACTTTGCCGTTTGTTTTAAAGTAGTTTGCGTAAGTTTTATCTCTCCCCTCCTCTACAATTACGAGTGTCTTAAATCCTTCGTCTTTGGCACCCCGACATACGTCAAGCGCACTGTGACTACCAACAACGGCGATTGTGTTAAGCATAAATAACCTCTTCTCTTTTTGGTCCAACACCAATAAATTTAACTTTTATACCTACCTGTTTTTCTATCAGTTCCAGATAATTTCGAGCGTTTTTAGGTAACTGGTTAATTTCTCTAACCCCACTAATATCTTCATCCCAACCCGGCAAAGATTGGTAGACAGGTTCAACCTTTTCCAGCGCTTCTGCGTCACCCGATGGGTACCATGATTCTTTTCCACTTACTTTATAGCCAACACAAACTTTAATCGTTTTAAAACCAGAGAGAACGTCGAGTTTTGTTAGAGCAAGTTCTGTAACCTTATTTACATTAACGGCATATTTTAGAAGTTCCAGATCAAGCCAGCCAGGATCTCTTGTACGACCTGAGGTTGTTCCAATTTCGTGGCCCTTTTCGATTATGATTTGCCTTTCGGGACCTTCTATTTTTGTGGGCATTGGACCATTACCCACACGAGTGGTGTAAGATTTTGTGATTCCGATGACACTACTTATATATGAAGGGTGCAAATCGTAAGAGCGCCAAATACCTGCAATACCAGGGTTTGATGAAGTAACAAATGGATACGTTCCACCGTCAATATCTAGAAACCAACCTTGGGCTCCTTCGAAAAGAATATTTTTCTTTTCGTAAATTCCTATGTGAACAATGTTTATGGTGTTGGCGACAAAAGGTTTAATTATTTTGGCATACTCGGAAAATTTTTCGTAAACATCCTTGTAGTTTAATTTTAAATTGTAAGTTTCATTTTGAAACTCAAGTTCTTCTTTTAATGTTTGCCCAAAACTCTCGCTGATTAAGTCTTTTACCCTAAGACCAACTCTTTCGGTTCGATCTGCAAATGTTGGGCCAACCCCCCTACCTGTTGTGCCAATTTTGCTGTTTCTCCCAGCTTCTCTTTTTCCGTCTCTTAGTTTATGCCATGGCATAGTAAGTGTGCATTGCTGGTCAATGACAAGATTTTTCCAAGTAACTTTAGCTTTTTTAAGTTGATCCATTTCGTCGTCTACTAAAGATTCAAGATCGAGAGCAACCCCACGTCCAACTAAACAAATAGCTTTTTGGTTAAAGATTCCTGATGGAATAATGTGAAGTGCGAACTTGCCGTATTTATTTTGAACGGTATGCCCAGTATTTGACCCGCCATTATAACGAGCAACGATATCTGCGTCTTGAGCAAGGTCGTCGATTAACCTACCTTTGCCTGAGTCTCCCCAATCGACTCCGATTACTGCTGTTATTCCACGATGCTTATTTTGGTTTTTACTCATGAGTCTAATATTTTTTCTAGCTGACCACTTGAAACTGCTTCTTTTATTTCCATTGCGATTCGCCTGCCAGTTGAGACATCTTTATCGTAGTAAAGCGATGCGTATGGAGAGCCATTTATAAATAGATTTGTTCCGGCAACGATACGACAAGAAATTTCTATAATGTAAAACTTCTGTTCCGGAGTAATAATTGTTTCTAAACAAAATGGACCCCACATGCCGCCAGATATGAGTTTTTTTGATGTTTCGACAACTCTTTCCCCCATTTCAAACGCTTCGGCAAGTAATGACTCCCTAAGCGCGAGTGGACTATTTCCGACAACCACAAATGTTGGTTCGATCCCCAACCCTTTTTGGTTATGAGATGGAATACGGCCCAAGGAATCAACGTTGCTTTCGTAACGTTTGTCGATTGACAATATTTCTAGGGTTTTTGTTAGAGGCGAATAAAAGTAGTGAATATAAAGTGGAACTCCAATAATATACTCCTGAATAATATATTTGTGGCCTTTTAATTTTTTGATCTTTTGAGCAAATTCTGTTTTGTTTTTAGCAAAAAAGTAACCTTTACCACCTGCTGCGCCAAAGCTTTTTACCATGACCGGTGCGTCGATATCTGTTCCTTTTTTGTACCTACGTGGACTTGGTACACCAGCCTTTTCCATCCAATTCCTTTGCCGATTACGATCAGATTCCACGTCCAGCACTTTTTTGTTGCCGTAATAATGAACTTTCATGTTCCTGTTTTCGTCCTCGCCCAAGTAAGCAACAAAAGAGCCGTGAGGAATTAGGATCGCGTTTTCTTTTATGAGTTCTTTTTCGATGTTGGGAAAATCGGCATAACTTTTTATTTCGATTATCTTATCTATGAATTTGAAGCGTGTGTAGAGAGCTAGTCGGTCTGGAGTACAGATTAAAAGAGTATTGAAGCCTTCGTCGTGTGCGCCCTTGAGGATTTGTAGGGCTGAGTGTGAGCCCAGTGTTGCGATCTTATACTTTTTGTAATCGCCTGCAGATTTCTCTGTTTTGGGAACTTTATGACCCTCCATTTACGTATTCTACTCTGAAATTGTACAAAATGCAAATTTATTATA
>JACPYZ010000050.1 GCA_016195765.1 Candidatus Curtissbacteria bacterium
TAAAAGTGACTAAAATTTAGTAAGAAACTAATAAGGATAAGCAGTTTCCAATTTACATTTTTCTTACGTTTTTTGCGTCAACCATTTCATGAAAATTATTTAATTTAAAACCTAAGAAAGGAGGATAAAATATGGGAAAATATGCAATCCTAGCTGTCTTATCAATAGTTACATCTATGGTTCTGACAGTATCAATCGCATTCGCCCAGACGCCTACCCCAACGGCTACCCCGGTACCAAGCCCAACGGCGAGCCCAACAGCAAGTCCAATGGCAAGCTCAATGCCGAACCAGCCGCCGTCAACTGGCCAAGCTAACTAAATACAATAGGTCGGAGATTCAAGATGAAAAAAATTATCACAACACTTCTGGTAATTTTTATCTCCGGCCTTATTGGTTTCTATATTGCGAGTAATTACCAGGCCAAAACTCACCAAACGACCGTCCCCATTATTACACCTTCTAAGGTATCCACAGCGCAATCACCAGTCCCAGCCGCAGAGCCACAAACAATGCAAATCCCCTCTCTAAACGTAAAAGCAAAAATAGAAAAGGTTGGCAAAACATCAAGTGGTGCCATGGATATTCCGAGAGATGCTAACAATGTTGCTTGGTACGAACTGGGTCCAAAACCAGGTGAAAAAGGCAGCGCAGTAATTGCTGGGCATTTTGACAAATCAGATGGCAGCGCAGCAGTTTTTTACAACCTTAGCAATTTGAAACCCCAAGACAAAATAATTGTCACAGACCAAAATGGGAAATCAACAACTTTTATTGTCACTTTTGCAACTGCCTACCCTTTTGCCACTTTTCCTATTGAAAAAGTGTTTGGAAATTCAGATACGGCCAACCTAAATCTAATTACCTGTGCCGGAACTTGGGATGTTAACACCAAAAACTATTCAAATCGTTATGTAGTATTTTCAAAAGCTTCCTGAAATTAGAAAAAAAATTACTTTTTCTTTGTTTTACCAAAAGGAGCGATACTAGGCACAAAAAATAAAACGAAAGTTGCAACAAAAGTCGCACCCATTGTAACCACCCACGCCAAAGCGACAGTAACCGCTAACATAAAGGTCCTGTTTTCAACTTCTGCAAGCGATCTACCTACAAGCACAAAACCATGCTTATCAGCAGCTCCATAAGAGGCTAAAACCACCGCACTTCTCACACCTACTTTAGGTTGCCACGTAAAGTGAAGCTCGCCGCGTTTCCGTGCCTCTTCAAAAACGCCAGACGGCACTTCCGGGGTTTTTCCACTAAGTTCAACAGAAGCAGCCACCACTTTACCCGAATCATCATAAACAATCACATAAGGAGCTAAACTTTTGCTCATATCAACCAGGTTGCTGGCAGGCACCATTGCTTGCGCAGAGTAACCTTTCTCAAGATAAACAACCGTATCTCGGGCAATCTGAATTTGCGGGTCATTCGCGCTCTGCCTGTAGTTCTGATGAACTGTAATGTAAACAAGAGCGGATAGAGCAGTAATGGCAATAGCAAGCGGGATCCAAAACTGAAGAAATCTAAAAACCGATTTAATCACAGCTAAAGTATAACACCCAGAAAACCGTTGCGATAACTCAACAATTGACTTTTAGCCACAAAAATGGTACTATAGGCCACTCAAATTGAGGCATTCCTATGCTTAACCTCCTTGCCCTTCTGGCCACAATTCCATTCCTAAATAGCACACAAATCGTGCCTAAACTGCCACAAATCACGCCTATGCCCGAGGTGCTAGCCAGCCACGCTTTTTCATTAAATAATCGCTACGACAATAAGTATGTAAGCGACGTTTTTAAAGATAATATTCTTCTAAATCTAGCCTATATGGACGGCAGTGTTAAAAGCTCTCAACAGGTAAATTGGACACAGGTCGAACAACCTTTTGAATACCATTTCAAACTGTCCCCTAACGAGACTTTTGCCTTCCACGATCAAGTTCTACCTAAGTACAGCACAAGCGTCAAAAGAACCACAAATGCCCACTTCAACTCAATAGAAGGTTTTAAATCAGACGGTTACCTAATTGGCGACGGCGTCTGCCATTTGGCTTCCTTGATGTATTGGACCGCCAAGGATGCCGGTCTTGCAACAGAAGCCCCCACAAACCACGACTTTATGAAAATCAACGAGATTCCCAAAGAAGAAGGGGTAGCCATTTTTGCAAGCCCCGGCAATTATGCAACCAGCGCAAGCCAACTGCAACTTTTGCCGGCGGCTGTTTTTGGTGTACAGAAGCCGTTTTCAAACGCCTCAAGGGCGTTGAATCTGTCGTTTCTGGTTACGCTGGCAGCCAGGTCGAAAACCCCACTTACCAACGAGTCTCTTCTGGTTCAACTGGTGCAGCAGAAGCGATCCAGCTTAAATTTGATCCAAAAAGGATCAGCTACGAAAAACTTCTAGAAATATTCTGGGCCACCCACGACCCAACCACTCTAAACAGACAAGGCGCAGATAGTGGCACCCAATATCGTTCCTCGATTTTTTACCAAAATGAGACTCAAAAGCAGGCAGCTGAAAAGTCAAAAGAAGAAATGGACAGATCAGGTAAAATGCCAAGCACAATCGTGACAGAAATTATCCCTTTAAAAAATTTCTCCAAAGCAGAAGATTATCACCAAAATTACTACGAGCTTAACAAAAACAGCAACCCCTATTGCTCTATCGTTATCGACCCTAAAATTGAAAAGTTAATCCACTTGTTCAACGATCAAATCAAGGAAGAATACAAGTAATTTAATGGCTTGTGGGAAGCACTGCTTTAAGTTTAGCAAGCAAAACGTCGATCTTAAACGGCTTTAGTAAAAAACCATCAGCCCCCATCTTCGCAGCCTTGCTGGCAACATTATCAAGAGCAGAAACTACTATAACTGGAATCTTCGCCGTTTCTTCTTTTTTCTTTAAAAGAAAAATTATCTCTTCTCCACCTATTCCCGGCATTCTAATGTCAAGTAAGATAACATCAGGTTTAAAGCCTAAAACCTTTTTTTCAATTCCGCGTCCATTATCAACAATAACAACCTCATAACCGTTTTCTGTGAGGATTATTTCAATAACTCCAGAAATTCCGCTATCATCTTCACATACTAAAACTTTTTTCATGAGCTTCTTGGTAACATTAGGGAAAAAGTTGAACCCTTGCCCCTTGTGCTAGAAACCGATATCTGACCATTGTGCTGCTTAACAATCTCTGCACATATAAAAAGGCCTAGTCCAAGTCCAGAAAAACTTTGTCTGACCCTAGTTTTGGCTTGGAAAAAACGGTCAAATATGTGTTTAATATCTGCTCTATCAATTCCTATCCCAAAATCCTGAACTCTTAAAGTTACATTTTTTTTGTTTTGGGCCAAAGTAACAATTACACTATCCGATTTTGGAGAATATTTAATCGCGTTGGAAATCAAATTCGTTACAACCTGGGTAATTCGAAATCTATCAACCCTCACAATCACATTTGTCTTGTTTTCAAAAATAATCTGATGGTGATTGCTAATCTTATTCATATCCTCAACGATATCCTGCACCAGCAGATTAAATTTTACCCTTTCTTTATGAAGATCTAACTTGCCGCTTTGGATCCTTGAAACATCAAGCAGGTTAAAAACCAAACTTGAAAGCCTTTTAATTTGTTCTCCCATCCTTTCTAGATAAAGCAACGCCTTCGCATCACCTTCTTTTTTAAAACGCATGCTCAGAAGCTCTGTGTAGCTGCTAATCGTAGTCAGAGGTGTCTTAAGCTCATGACTTGCAATACTTATAAAATCATCTTTTCTTCGTTCATGCGCTTCTCTTTCTGCAACTACAGCCGCAAAAAACATCGAAGTTAAACTCATCACACCAATAAAACCTTGCAGGTACAAAAGTTCGCGGCTGACATTGTCAAGCGCGTACGGGCTAAAACCCTCAATAGTTCCCCAAATTGCAACTATCGAAAAAGCAAAAACAGCGCTGACCCCTCCTCTTTGGCCAAAACGCATCGCAGCCCAAATAATTAAAGGAAATACAAAATAAAGAATTGTCACACCCTTTGGAATAAACCCAAAAACGTTCGTAAAAACCAAAAGCCCCACAAGAATTACTAAAGTTGATATAAAAATTGCCTCCGCAAACCTTTTAAAAGTAACATTCCCAAAGTGCAAGCTCATCCAAACCAGAATGAGTGGAAAAACCGTCAAATCAGAAAGCATATCGCCAACCCACCAAGCCAAAAACGTCAAGCCCCAAGTTGAAAAAGTAATAACTCGCCCGGCAAACAAAGTAAACGTCCCAATAGTCGCACTTATCAATGTGCTGGCAATAGCACCTAAAAAAACCAGAGCCAAAACGTCTTTGACACGATCAAGGCTTCTTCTAAAGTGCGTCCTTTTAAGCAAGTAAGCACCTATTACCACCTCAAGAGTGTTACCAAGAGCAATTCCCGCAGCAACCGCTGGCAATGCTCCATTTAAATAATTAACTGCAAATGCACCAAGAAATACGGCCAAAGAAAAACGGTAACCAAAAAGACGAGTACAAATAAGGCTTAAATCTGCTATCGTTAAAGTATGCCTGCAGCAGAAGCCGCACTCCCTCTTCAATTACCCGAGCAACAATCAAACCCAAGTACCAACCCTATCAGTGAAAAACTAAGTACCCTACTCACCAAACTTCACCTTAAACACAAAACAGAACCAGAAGATGCACTCGCAGAAATTGCCCAATTGGGCGTACAAAAATCCGAAGCTGCCCCCGCAAACATTCAAGCCGTTACTGATATTGTTGAAAATACTTCTCTATTTCGAAAATGCCATGCCAAAATGGATCACATAATCACTCATATTAAAGAGAACCCTCTTGAACTTGCTGGCACGCTTATTCCCATAAGCTTAGGGGCCGCAGCAATTGTCGGGAATACATCAATTAACCCAGATATGCTAGATTCTTTACCCCCGGCCCTCCTGGGCCGGCTTGCACTCGTAACTGGCGCCGGTTTCATATCAGCAGATAGAACCAAAGGTAGCGTTAAAAGAAAGATAGCCGCTGGTGTTGCAGGTGCCGCAGGTGGTGTAATTGCTTCCGAATTACTAGAAAGATTTGCGCCAGGAGGCGAGCACATAAATACAGGCATCTCCTTCACAGATGAGCCAGCTACAATAGGCGCACTAGTTATCAACGCCAGAAGGAAGCGTAAAATGCAGTTAAATACAGCCGAGAATGCTACGCCAAAATTGAGAAAAAAGTCAGATATACTAGCCCCTCGCGGCCGCACTCTTATCCAAACAAGTTTAAAACCAAGATAATGTTCAAGCTTTTCGCTCTGCTCGCACTTGGCGAACATATTCAACAACAGTTGGAATACTAGCCGCAATCGGCAAAGCAACAAATGCTCCCACAATTCCAAACAAAGCGGCTCCGAAAATTACAACGATAAACGAAAGCGTTGGTGAAAGATCCAAAATTTTATTGTAAATATTAGGCGCCAGCACATTGTTTTCTACTTGTTGATAAAAAAGGAAGAGTAAAATCACCAAAACCCCAACCGTCGGCGAAATTGCAAAACCTAAAATCACAGCAGGAATTGCACCTATTGTCGACCCAACAAGCGGCAACAAATCTACAACGCCCGCAAAAATTCCCAGCACAATGGCATAAGGAACTTGCAAGATCAAAAGCCCAATCGAAATAACCGCCGTACAGACTAAAGAGATTAAAAGATTGCCACGAATATAATCACCATTAATTTGGGCTAGCTTATTAAGAAAATCAGCAACTCGTTTGCGATTAACATCAACCGGCAATAGGTCCAAGAATACTTTTTCCAGCCTTTTTGCATCGATCAAGAGATATAAGCTCAAGAAAATAATCGTAAAGAATGTCGTTATTGCTTCTGTAATTTTACCGGTCGAGTTAAGCAAATAGCCACTACTGTTGTTCAAGTACGAAGTTAGATCAATATTTCTCAAATTTGCAGGCAACAAAGTTGAATTATTTAAAACGCTAGATAGTGTTGCCAGAATTGCCGGAATCTGGTCAATAAAACCAGGCAAAACACTAACTACAACGATTATAAAAGGCAAAAATAAAAGCAAAATTACCAAAATTGCAGAAAACACATGCGGCAATTTTCGATCAAAAAACCTAACCAAAGGCTCAAGTGCTGATGCTAGCATCAAAGAAAGCAGAATCATCATCACAACACCGTATAAGCGTGTTGCCAGATAGATCCCCGCAAGCACAATAACTATGCGGCCAAGCGCAGACCAACCTAACGGATGTTCATGATTCATGGGTAAATTGTATCAGATCTAGCACGATCGAAGCTAAGTATGTGATTTATAGGGTTTTAGCGCGCGGTTAAGATAAGAAACTGCATCTTTGGCACTATTTGCAAAATACACCATGTCGCCAAGATTACTGGCAATAAAACCTTTTTCGGACATCTCTTCAAGCTGCATCATCAAACCTTTGTAAAAATTATCGGTGTTTAATACAACGATTGGTTTTTGGTGAACCTTGTGCTTTTTAAGCTCCAACACACCCATCAATTCATCCAAGGTTCCTAAGCCTCCAACTAAAACTGCCAAAGCATCTGCTTTTTCCAACATTAAAGCTTTTCTTATGCCTATATCTCCGGCAACTAGCATTTCATCTGCATCCTGCCTGCTTCGATCCTCTAGCAACTTCATTGTTATCCCATAAATTTTACCGCCGCGGGCTTTAACACTGTCAGCCACTACTTTCATAAGTCCCCTGTCAGTCCCACCCCAAACTAAATCGAAATCATTTTCAGCAAAAAGCTGCGCAAACTCGCGAGCCGCATCAACGTATTTATC
Source organism: Candidatus Curtissbacteria bacterium (assembly GCA_016195765.1). GTDB lineage: Bacteria > Patescibacteriota > Microgenomatia > Curtissbacterales > GWA2-41-24 > JACPYZ01. The sequence goes on from JACPYZ010000050.1 coordinate 6,818, forward strand.
CGCGACATCAA
>JACPYZ010000051.1 GCA_016195765.1 Candidatus Curtissbacteria bacterium
AAGTTATCACAAAGCGGTATGACGGCATGGCGCGAGAGTACAAAATAAAACCCGCAGCAGATCCGGCACACGCAGTTTTTAATGCTCTCGAGACTGCTAAACGGTTGATTGAAGAAGGTAAATGGTTGGTAGATGTAATGGATGTTGAATCTTTGGAGAGGATCAAGGATTTACAATTGCTTTCAACTAAGAAAGTTATTTACGTAATAAATAGCGACGAAGGCGATTTAGGCAAAGAACCACCAATTGCTGGCGGAGTTAGGATTAGTGCGAGATTAGAAGAAGAAATAGGTGGTTTGGCAGAAGATGAACAAAAAGAATATATGCAGGAACTTGGTGTGACTAAATCTGGGCTTAGTATTTTAATAACCAAAGCTTACGAGACATTAGGCTTAATCACGTTTTTAACGGCTGGGCCAAAAGAAGTGAGAGCCTGGACAATATATAAGGGAACTCTGGCTCCACAGGCAGCAGGGGTCATTCATACCGATTTTGAAAGAGGCTTTATTGCAGCGGAAGTTGTCGATTGGAAGGCGCTAGTTGATGCCGGTGGCTGGACAGCTGCCAAAAGTAAGGGACTGATTAAAACGATTGGTAAAACAGAGGAAATAAAAGACGGTATGGTTGTAGAGTTTAGATTTAGTGTTTAGCCTTTTTAAGAAGCCATTTTTCTTACTATTCGTGAAATATTGGAGTGACCATATCTTACTCTGCCAAGAAGGTTGAGAGTGTTCTCAAGTCCAATACCCAGATTTGATACATTGTCTGCGGATAAATTGAGTTTACCGAGCCAACCTTCAAGTATTTTCGTCTCAAGAATAAAAATAGGTCTTTCAGCCCTCCAAAATTTGGGTTTCTCGGCTTTGGCTTTCTCTGGGTTTGGTGTTTCTTCGCTTTCCTCTGGTTCGTCTTCCCACTCGGGCTCGTCGACGGCTAAGTAGTTCTCTAAGAGCGAGGCTGCGTTTTGGATATTGAAAAGATGAGAAGTGATTGAATTAATGGCGTCATCAATCGAAGCATTGTCTTCGGGATGAAGATAAAATTCTTCGTAACCTGTTAAATTTTCATCCACTATTTTTAAGTGGTTTTGGAGTTTTTGGCAGAGTAGTGTAGCTGTTGTACTGACAACTATTTGTGGGTCTTCCAGGTTTTCTTGTTGCACAATCATTTTGGACAATCCAACAAGGTGCACAATATCACCGTCTGTTATTACGTAATCTTTTGGTTGAGTTTTCATAAAAGTTACTTCAAGTTCGTCATAGGTATCCAGAAACCTTTTTGTTTTTGCAAATTCCCCTTCACCAAATCGATACATGTATTTGGCCGCACTGAAGTTAACTTCGTCGCGAGCACTAAGGTTTTTCATTATCGTTAGAGTTGGTGGTAGCCCGTTTGCACGTATTGTGTGTCGTTGACGAACTAGTTCGACATCGGTTGGTTCTGGTGGTATTGGCTCCATTTTTCTAAGCAGTGCAAGAGCCGCTTCTTTACGAGGGTCTGCGCAGCTTATTTGACCAGATAGCAACAATATGTCTGTGGTGTTGGTAATTCTAATTCCATTGTGGTCCAGGTAGGGTGCTTTAACGCCCATAAGTTTAAGAGTGTTTGCAATCAATGTTTTTAAATCATCGTGCGAGGCGCCAAATCTCATAGTTGGAACGTTGTCAGCACCTCCTCTCCTATCAAACAACCCATTCACAAAGGCTGTGCGAAACGTTTGATTATCGATCAACCATTGTTCGTGACGTGCTATCACTTCTCGCCAGCCGTTTTTTGAGAAATCCCCTAAGGTTTGTTGGATGTTGGGTTCTATAAATCTGACCTTGATTATGGGTTTGCCTCGAACGAATTCTGTTAAGTCTGTACCCTCTGCGTTAAAAACTGTGGCCACTTTATCTTTTAGTTTCTGCCTAACGGTCGGTTGAGAAACGGCAATTTTAAAGCCACGGCGCCCAGGTCTGACTTCGCCGCCGCTTAAAAGGAAGCCAATAGTCCAGGCTAGATCTTTGGAAGGGAAGAGGATTTCGCAACTTTCATTGTTCCTTGGCTTGTTGCCAAAACTAGTTGAGTTTTCTCCAGAACGCGCCGTATTCAAAAATTCTGCTGTTGCAGCCATAGGTTGCAAATTTTAACCTATAGTGATTGTGAAATCAAGATTTTATCGAGAAGAGACTTTGACTTTAAAGTGTTGAATTAGCCTGACTTGTTTGATATCATTACGCAGTTGTGTTTGGCCACGCGACAAGCTGGCTTGGTAAGAGTTTTTCATAAACACAGATAAAACATGTATCAATTAATGGTAATTGCGAGAGGCACAGAAGGTGCCGATAGTCTCGTTTCAAAAGTAGAAAAACATTTCAAAGAGCTTTCGATAGCGGCGCCAAAACTCGAGCGTCTTGGCAAAAAAACTCTTGCGTACCCAATTGCCAAACAAACAGAAGCAGAATACTTGCTTTATACCTTGGAAGCCGATGGAGCAACAATTAACCAACTCAATGGCCGGCTTAGGTTAGAACAGGAACTGGTTTTGAGATTTTTGATAACAAATTATGATCCAAACAAGGTTACAAAAGCTCCGGTTGTAAGCCCTGTCGCTAGTCCAGAGGCAAAAGTAGAAGAAAAGGCAAGGCCTAAGGTAACCGTGACTACAAAAATCCGCGAAACTAAAAAAGAAACAGAAGAACCAAAAGCAACAAAAGTTAAAGCACCAGCTGCAAAAGCGAAAGGGAAAGTTAAAAAATAAGACATGTCATCTCGTGCCTCGTTAAATAAAGTACTGCTGATTGGCAATTTAACTCGTGATCCGGAACTTAGATACACACCTTCTGGCGCTGGCGTTTGTACTTTTGGTCTGGCAACCAACCGGGTTTATACGTCTTCTGATGGTACCAAAAAAGAAGAGACAGAATTTCATAAAGTTGTTGCTTGGAATAAGTTGGGCGAACTTTGCAGCCAACTTTTGAAAAAGGGCCGTAAAATTTATGTCGAAGGCAGGCTTTCTACACGTTCTTGGGAAACACCAGATGGCCAAAACAGGTCAACTACAGAAGTGGTAATTGACGACATGCGGATTCTGGATAGCCGCAAAGAAGCCGGAATGGAAGAATACGAAGCACCTGCCGGTGTTGCAGCGGTTGCCAAGGCGGCAAGTGATGCTCCTGCAGAAGAAGCACCAAAAAAAGAGGATAAAAGTGGCGCTGAGGAACCAAAGAGTGCAAAAAAAGCAGAAGTTGAAGAAGTAGATCTAGATGATCTACCATTTTAAGAAGGAGGATATGTGGCAAAACGACTAATTAGAAATTTAACAAAAGCAAGAAATTGTCCCTTGTGTGCTGCAGGCGTGATAATTGATTTTAAAGATACCAATACTTTAAAAAGGTATATTTCAGAACGTGGCAAGATCCAAGGTCGAGCGCGAACCGGGGTTTGCGCAAAACATCAAAGGCAAATAACAAAAGGCATCAAAAGAGCAAGGTTTATGGCTCTTCTGCCTTTTGTTCAAGGTTAGAATTTAGATTAAGAATTGAAGGTTTTTAGCTAGTTGTTTAGCATCTATCATCTGTCATCTAAAATCTATAAAATCTAGTTATGCCCGCAAAAGTTAAACATACTTCCCGGATCAAAAATTCCGGTGTAACTTCTTTTATTGGTCAGTTTTTAATTGTTGCTGTTGTCTTTTTTGGTATCGGCTTTATCGTCGGGCAAAAAAAGTTGGCAATCAATGCAAAAAATTCTGTTCCCCAAATTACATTTACTAACCAAGCACCCGCAAATCAACAAGTAGATTTTTCGCTTTTTTGGAGAGTAATGGAAACCTTGCCGCAACGTTATATCGACAAAAGCGCCGTTAATGGTCAAAAGCTTTTGTACGGTGCAATTTCTGGCATGGTTAAATCGCTGGGCGATCCGTACACTGCTTTTTTCGATCCTAAATCAAACGAGGCAATTTCCGATGAGCTTGCTGGTAAATATGAGGGCATAGGAATTCAAATCGGTTTTAACAAAGACAAAAGGTTAGTAGTTATTGCGCCACTTAAGGGAACACCTGCAGAAGCTGCAGGTCTTAGGCCAAAAGATCTAATTTTGAAAATCGGCAACAAGGACACTTTTGACATGACTCTGCCCGAAGCAGTGGATTTGATCCGTGGTCAAAAGGGTACAAAGATTAAACTTGTCTTATTGCACGATGGGGAAGAAAAGACCTACGAAAAAGAAATAGAAAGAGCGCAAATCGATGTCAAAAGTGTAGAGCTTGAATATAAACAAGCCAAAAAAGGTGAAGTGGCGATTATTAAGGTCTCCCGTTTCGGCGAACAGACGGCAGAAGAATGGGATAACGCAGTTGCCGATATTCTTAGCAAAGGTGGGGTTGCTGGGGTAATTGTCGATGTTAGAAATAATCCGGGCGGGTTATTGACTGCCGCAATTCACCTGGGGTCGGAATTTGTAAGAGGCACAATTGTTAAGCAGCAATCTGGAGATGGCACAACTCAATCTTTGAACGCCGATCACGAAGGCAGAATGCTTTCCATGCCGCTGACTGTTCTTATCAATGGGGGCTCCGCTTCTGCTTCTGAGATATTTGCGGGGGCAATTCGCGATAATAAAAGAGGAAAATTAATAGGTCAGAAATCGTTTGGAAAGGGCACTGTGCAAGACGTCGTGCCATTTGCCGGCGGCTCTTCCTTGCATGTCACGATTGCAAGATGGCTTACACCAAAGGGCGATTCCATCCATGAAGTCGGGATAACACCAGATATTGCTATTGATGATAAAACAGATCTTAGTGCTCCAGATAAACAACTTGAAAAAGCTCTCGAACAGTTTTAGTTCAAATTTCAGCATATTTTAAGCTTTAAAGTGGTAAAATTATCAACAATGCATCCTGGAAAGATAAGCAATCCTCTCCGGTTATTTTTCGTTCTTGTCGTTGGTATTTTTGTGGCAATTGGCCTAACACGCTATTTTGACAAGTCTCTACCCAAACTTAACTTAAATAATCCGGTGGGTCAGGTGACCCAAAAACAAATTGTCGTAGATGAAGAATCTGTAGTTATTAATGTTGTTGAAAAAGTTTCTCCTTCGGTTGTTTCTATTGCCGTTGAAAATAAACAGCTATTTAATCCACTTTTTGGCAACAGTGCGCCGAACGAAAAGCAATCTGGTATTGGTACTGGCTTTGTGGTTTCTGCAGACGGGTTGATTCTCACAAATAAGCATGTTGTTTCCAGCGACAGTGATAAATACATTGTTGTTACAACGGACAAAGATGGCAACAAAAAACAATATAACGTTGTTAAGATTACTCGTGACCCTTCTACTTTGAACGACATGGCACTAGTGAAAATAGATGCCAGTAATCTAACGCCTGTCGAGCTGGGAGACTCTGACAAGCTTAAAGTCGGCCAGAAGGTTGTGGCAATCGGCAACGCCCTCGGGCGGTTTGAAAATACAGTGACAGCCGGTATTGTTTCCGGGCTTGGTCGAGGTGTTTCTCCAATTGATCCTTCAAGTGGCGTTTCCGAAAATCTGGAAGATCTAATTCAAACAGATGCTGCAATTAATCCGGGCAATTCTGGCGGTCCCTTGGTTAATTCTGCCGGGCAGGTCATTGGTATAAATACTGCAATTGCCGATGCACAGAACATTGGTTTTGCAATCAAGATTAATGTTGCCAAAAGCCTAATTTCCGAATTTAATGCTTCTGGCGGCAAAATAAGCAGGCCTCTTTTGGGGGTTTCTTACAGGCATATAAGCCGAGACGCTGCGCTTCTTAACGATGTTCCAGAAGGGGAGTATGTGCAACAAGTAGTTTCTGGTTCTGGTGCTGCCAAGGCTGGTGTTAAAGTTGGTGACATTATAACCACGCTTGATGGCAACAAATTAACAGAAGAAAATTCACTAGCGACTGCGCTTCGTAACAAAAAGGTTGGGGACAGCGTAAAGCTGAGGATTTTTAGAGACGGTCAGACTATCGATCTTGTCGCAAGCCTCGGTGAAGCAACAGGAACCGAGAGCCAATAAATTTAAACTTCGCTTGAAGCTGCAGTTTGCAGATCGCTGATTATTTTGTCGATATTGCCATCCATAATCGATTCCAAATTACTCCAGTTTTTCTTTATACGATGATCGGTGACTCTGTCCTGGGGGAAATTATAAGTGCGGATTTTTTCGGAACGATCGCCAGAACCTAGTTGGCTTTGTCTTGCGCTCCCGTGCTGAGCTTGAATTTTTTCTTCCTCCATTTGGTAAAGACGAGATCTTAAAAGATTTAAGGCAATTTCCCGGTTTTGCCCCTGGTATCTTTCTGTTGAAACTTTAACAATCAAACCAGAAGGGACGTGTTTTAGGCGTACGGCAGTCGAGACCTTATTCACATTTTGACCGCCATGACCGCCCGAACGAAAAGCTTCAAATTCTATATCTTCCGGGCGAATTTCAACCTGCGTCGGGGCCACTTCTGGCAAGACAGCAACTGTTGCGGTCGAGGTATGGATTCTACCGCCACTTTCGGTTTTTGGTACGCGTTGAACACGGTGAACTCCCGATTCCCACCTAAGTTTTCCAAACACATCATCGCCCGTAATTTTTGCAGTAACTTCTTTAAGATTGCCGATGCCCCCTTCGTTTTTGTCCAGTTCCTCTATTTTCCACTTTTGGTTTGCAGCGTAACGAGTGTACATACGATAAAGTTCGCTTGCAAAAAGTCCGGCTTCGTCTCCGCCTGCTGCTGCTCTGATTTCTAGAATCGCAGAATCACCAACTATTTGGTTGGAATCGTCTGCTGCCGAGTTTCCATTCAGTGCATTTTCCAGTACCAACTTTTGTTCTTCAAGCTGTCTGATTTCTTCAGCGGCCAGTTCGGCCATTGTCGGATCACTTTCAACCAGCGCTTTGTTTTCCGCAATTTTTGCTTCTAGTTCTGCAATTTGTTGTTTTAAATAATCGCTCATAAAAATAGTATATGGTATTTGTACTTACTACCGAGAGTGCTGGCTATCTAAGAGGATGCTTGCTTTTTAGCAAGCTCGATCATCTCACGAAGAGAATTGGGGCGAACTCGTTCTTGTTTTTCTTCGACTTTTTTAATTGTTTGGGCTTTAATTTCTTTGGCTTTTTCCTGTTTTTTCTGGAACTTTTCAACGCGTCCCAAAGTATCCACAAATTTCATTTCGCCTGTAAAAAATGGGTGGCACTTATAACAAACGTCGACTTTGATCTCTGGCATTGTTGCGCCGGTTGTGAACGAATTGCCACAAGCGCAAGTTACTTTTGCATCGTCGAAATATTGAGGATGAATGCCTTGTTTCATGATTGTTTGCCCTTTCAAGTTGAAGGTCATTTTATCAGAAAACCGTTGTTTTTGACAAGCTCTACTTTTGTTTGGTGTACAAAGGGTGTGCTTTGCGATGATATTCCACCAAAACGACAGCTGCTGCAATAAATAAGGCGCCAATAAAAAGCTGCGAAGTAATTGTTTCTGAGAGTAATATCACGGCTAGAATCGCGCCCGATATTGGGTCAAGATAGAAGAAAAAAGAAGCCTCGGTGGCGCCCAATTTAGAGAGACCTTTCATCCAAGCCCAGTAGGCAATAACAGAGGCAAAAATAATACCGTAGATAATGCCGAGAAGACCGCTCGTTGTGACCTTATTGGTCCAGGCTGGATTTTGTAAAAACTCAAAAACAGCAAAAGGGAAAAATGTTAGGGCGCCGATTGCGGTTGAATAAAAAGTGATCGTAATCGGATCATAAATTTTTAGTAATTTTTTCGAACTCAATTCGTAGAAAACCCAGCTAAGGGAAGAAAGCAGTAAAAGCAAGTTGCCCGCAAGTTCGATTAGATTGAAGCCAGTGCTTGGCATGCCAATTATAATAACGACTCCCAAAAGAGCAATAATTGTCGCGATTGTAATTTTGCGATGTAATTTTTCTCTTAGAAAAATATGCGAAGCTAGCAGTGTAAAAATTGGAGTTGTTGCCACTAGCAGGGCGGCATTGATGGCGGGGGCATACTTTAAGCCGAAGAAAAAGAAAGTTAAATTGAAAGTCGTGCCCGCCAAAGTGGCGACTATTATGTTTTTAAAATCGCGGGGTTCAACATGAAGTTTTCTAATTGTAAAGAAGACCAATACAAAAGTGGCAAAAAACATTCTTATAAAGGCGAGGGAAAATGGCGGAACTTCCTGCAGAGTTAGTTTCATCACAGCAGGTGTGGCGCCCCAAATTAAAGTTGCCAAAATAATTAGTAGAGTGGCAGAACGAAGTTTCACGGAAGACAATCTATAAGGCGGTCAAGGCCAAAGGAAAAACCAACAGCAGGTATTTGGCGTTTTGCGAATGCTCCAATCAGATTATCGTACCTTCCACCAGAGCCGATTGTTAACTCGTCCATTTTGCCAGTGGGCTTAAGTTCATAAATTGTACCTGTATAGTAATCCAGACCGCGAGCCAGAGTGGGGTCATAGACAAAATCTGGGCCATATTTAAGTCCGTATTTGTCTCGCAGAATGAAAGCTAGCTTGAACATTTCCATCGAGGGGTGGGATTTATTTACTTCTTCCTCGATTTGGATTTTCAGATCCTCGATTTTCTTAAAATAAGTTTTAATATCTTTTTCCGTGTGGCCTTTTTCTGTCAATTCTTTTTTAACGCCGTCTTCACCAATTTTATAGAGTTTATCGATTGCTCTTATAAAATCTTGTGGCATGCCTGTGAAGTTATTACGGTCGTTTATAACCATCAGGGCCTTTTTAAGGCCAAGTTTTCTAGTTGCTTCGAGCGCGCAGGCAATTACCTTGGCATCTTCATCAAGACCACATTCGCTAAAGCCTACCGAGTCAAAATCAAATTGCGTAAATTCTCGGTACCTACCGTGCTGCGGATTTTCGCCGCGGAATACAGAACCTATTTGGTATCTGCGAAAGGGCATAGGCAAAGAAGAATGGGTTGCAATAAAGCGTGCAAGAGGAACTGTTAAATCATAACGCAGGGCCAAATTGCGGCCACCGCGGTCTTGAAACTTGTAAATTAACCTTTCTTCCTCACCATATTTTCCAGTCAAGGTTTCTGCAAACTCGATAATTGGAGTTTCAATAGGAACAAATTCGTATTTTTCCAAAACTTCAACGATTTCGTTTATGGTTTTGCGGCGCTTGGTGGCAAGCTCTGGCAGAATATCGCGAAAGCCTTTTGGGGTAGGAGGCGCTTTTATCATATGTTAATAGTATACAGTGCCATGCGGTCCTGACCAATAGTATTTGATAGGGGCTTTTGTTAAGGAAGAACGTATATTAAATTAATCAAATTATCATTGTCACTTTTGCCAAATATGACGATGGCGTTTTTGTCTTTTAAAATGTCAGCTGGCCTTGCGTCTTTGCCATCAACTGCGATATCTGTATTTTTAGTAATGTGGTAGGTTTCATTTTTATGTACGAAGTATTTGTACTTTGTCGGCAATTATCGAATCGCTATTTTCGCCTTTTTCTGGTGGGTTGCCAAAAGCAATCACAAAGTCTCCGATTCTAACACTTTGAATTTGTGAACTGGTTGTTGCTTCGTCTTGCTCTTTGGGGATATCAAATTGGGTACTCTTGCCGGTGCGCACACTAGCGTCGCCACCTGCTGTACCTAGTGTGATTAGGGTATCGAATATAGATTTTACAGACCCCGCAAAAACTTTTTTGCTGCTTTGGTTGGGGTCAAGAAAGTAAGTCAAAGTTTTTTGCTCGGCTGTTTTTAAGTCTTGAGTGATGCCTGCCAGAACTATCTGGTTCAAACCCTTGGTTGCTGTGAAGGGAACTTCAAAGTTTGTGTTTGGGTTTACTTTAATAATGGTTGCCGAATCGTTTGTATAGACAGCGAGAAAGTTGTAGGCGCCAGTCTTGCCCTTTATTTTAATTGCGGCAGTTTTCAAAATGGTTCCATCGGGTGGGTCGATTGCGCTTGGGTCCTGAAGAGTCGCTGCGTGGGTGCCTTCAATTTTTGTGTTTGCCGGGGTTGCCTGTTTGCGCTGAGGTTGCAGAGTCCAAAGCCAGACCATTAGACCAACTAGAAGTGAGAGACAAACGATACCGAGTACCAGCTTCTTCATTGTGCGCATCAAGGTTATCACGACATGCCTGATGTATCAAGAGGAAGTGCCGTTTTCATTTTTAATATATGAAGTGCTTGATCGGTGTGATATTATCTTTAGGCCCCACGCAAACAAGGGGTAAACTATGGTAGATATTTGGTTCCAAGGACAAGCATGTTTTAAGGTTAAGGGCAAAACGACCACACTCGTTTTTGATCCTTACGATGATGTTTATACTGGCTTACCCAAGCTAAAAGTCGATGCCGATATTGTTTGCATTACTCACGACCATCCAGATCACAATAACAGCAAAATTGTAAAGGGAGTGAACGAAGGTGAGGACCCTTTTGTGATAGCGGGTCCCGGGGAATACGAGAAAAAAGGCATAAATATTGTCGGAGTGGCTTCTTACCACGATGAAAAAGAAGGTGCCGATCGTGGCCGCAACACGATTTATGTGGCAACTGTCGATGAAGTAAATATTGTTCATCTTGGCGATTTAGGCCAAAAGAAATTAACTCAAGAACAAGTTTCCGAACTCAGCACTTGCGATATTCTGCTGATACCTGTTGGTGGTGTTTACACAATTTCGGCAACAGACGCGCCAGATATTATTGCCCAGCTCGAACCCAAAGTGATTATCCCGATGCACTACAAATTGCCGGGTCTTAAGTATGATCTTGCGCCAGTTGATGAGTTTTTGAAGGTGATGGGCAAGGAAAGCACAGAAAAGGTTACCAAATATTCAATTTCAACGGATAAACTTCCAGAAGAGCCGGAAATAGTTTTGCTGGATCCACAAGCATAAAGTAACAGCGCCTTTTTGCCAAAAAGACATGCCAAAAACAATTACTGGGAAAATCCCACCACAAGATTTAGAGGCCGAAAAATCCATCATCGGGGCGGTGCTTCTTGATCGTGATGCCATTATTTCGATCGCACAAGTTTTAAGGCCAGAACATTTTTATAAACAAGCCCATGCAGACATTTTTCAGGCAATTCTAGCTTTGTTTGAAAGGCGTGAACCGATAGACTTGATCACACTTACCGCTGCTCTCAAAAGCCAGGGAAGATTCGATGATGTTGGCGGGGCTGCTTATTTGGCACAGCTAGCGTCTGGCGTTCCAACTGCCGCCCACATTACCCAATACGCGCAAATTGTCAGAAGTCATGCGGTCAAACGCAGATTAATCTCAACCGCTGCAAAAATTTCGGAAACAGCATTTGATGAAACGATCGACACGAGAACGATTTTAGATGAAACCGAACAAGCGGTTTTTTCGCTATCGCAAGAACAGCTAAAGCAAAACTTCACGGCGTTAAAAGATGCGCTGGCAGAAAGCTTTGACAGGTTAGACGAACTTCACAAAAAAGCGGGCGGTTTGCGTGGGGTGCCCACCGGCTTCTGGGATTTGGATAGCAAGCTTGCCGGTTTGCAAGATTCTAATCTGATTATTTTAGCGTCGCGTCCTGGCCAAGGTAAAACATCTTTGGCTTTGAATATTGCCTCTCACGTTGCCGTTAAAGAAGGGTTGCCTGTTGGAATATTCTCACTAGAAATGAGCAAGGAGGAACTAGTTGATAGACTTTTGGTTTCCCAAAGCGATTTAGATTCATGGAAACTTAAAACTGGTAGGTTGGATGACGAAGACTTTGATCGTTTGCAAGAAGCGATGGGCGTTTTGGCAGACGCGCCGATTTTTATAGACGATACACCGGCTGCCAATATTTTGGAAATGCGCACTAAGGCAAGAAGGCTCCAAGTGGAACATGGCTTGTCTCTTTTGATTGTTGATTATTTGCAACTTATTCACGGTCGTAATTTGGAAAACCGTGTTCAAGAGGTTTCCGAAATTTCGCAAAGCCTGAAGAATTTGGCAAGGGAACTTAAAATTCCCGTGCTTGCTTGTTCGCAGCTTTCGCGTGCAGTTGAACAGAGGGGTACCAGAAGGCCACAGCTCGCCGATCTGCGTGAATCTGGTGCAATCGAGCAAGATGCCGACGTCGTAATGTTTATCTGGAGACCAGATGCGGAAAAAATGGAAGAAGTGAAGCTGGACATTCAGAAACACAGAAACGGCCCAACAGGGGAAATAGATTTGGTGTTCAAGGGGGACAAAACGAAGTTTTATGGTGTTGATAAACAAAGAGTAGTAAAACCAAAAGACGAAGCAAAGCAGACTGCTGTTTTATAATGCTTTACTTATGAAAAATATTAAAGTATTTTCTCTTCGATCTTGTAATCTTGCAGGACTTTTTTAATTTCTTTTTCAGATTGCGCTATGCGGTTTTTGAGATCGCCCGTTGCAACGATATATCGCTGTCCTGATTTTTCTAAAATATCAATAAATCTTTTATGCATCCAGACTCTTTTAACCTTGACCCTGATATTGTCACGAGTAAAAGGAACGTCTATGCCTGTCACAATATATAAATCGTAACTTCTGCCCGTATAAAGTTTTTTAACTTCTTCTGTGCCTCTTTTTAGGAATAACTCTTGCCAAACATAGGTTGCAAGTGAATTGGTGTCGCAGAACAAAACTTTACTTGCGTATTTGGCAAGTTCGTCTTCCAGTCCGTTTTGCGTTTGGGCAATATAGGTAAACTCGCGATCTGCCCATTTGTAATGTTTGGAAGTCACCTTGCCTTCCGTATAGAATCTGCCGAATTCTGGAACCCAACTGGTTTTGTAAAGTTTAGCCAAAGCTTCTGCTAGTGTAGTAGTGCCTGTCGATTCAGCGCCAATTAAGCAAACCCTTTTAACAAAATAAGCTCGGACAATGGGGTGCAAAAATTGAGAGTAAAAATGGGGTTTTTCGCGGATTTTGGTGCCAGAAATTGGAAACTTGATACGTGGGATATCGACGGGTACGTGTTTTGCCCCCATCAGTTGCGAGTAATGATCGCCATAATTTTCGGAAGTAAAAACTATATCTGGTTTAAAACCTAACCACTTGATTGTATTTTTAGCCCAAGCTTCGTCATTGTCATCTGCAATGTTGTGGTAAACCAGTTTGACTTCGACTTGCGGATAAATCTCGCGAATCCACGCGGCACGAATGGTAGCAGGGATTATCTGGTCTTTCTTGCCGGTGACAATTACAGCCACTTGATCCGAATTGGACAAAGCAGTCTCAATCAGATATTGATGGCCGGCGTGCAATGGGTAGAATTTGCCAATGACCAATCCCTTTTTCATAGTGCGGGGATTATATCAATTAATTTGTGCCGCGGGAGAGAATCGAACTCTCATGGGATTGCTCCCATGCGTTTTTGAGACGCACCTGTATACCAGTTCCAGCACCGCGGCGGTTGATAGATTAGCCTCAATATTATATGATTTCCAAGAGCCCGAACAAAAGGGCTCATTATATTTATGCACATAACGGCAGAAAAACTTGGCAAAATAGAGTCAATAAACGAAGAAACTCTAGTGGTTGGGGTTTTTGCAAAACAGCTGAAAAACGGTGTAATTGACCAGATAGACAAGATTGCCGATGGAACAATTAAGCGTTTTTTGGACAAAAAAGAAAAATTCGGCAAACTTTTTGAAACAGCTATTTTTCATATTCCAGCTTCAAAACATAAAAGTATAGAAAAAGTAGTTATTGTGGGGCTTGGGAAGATTGATGAACTTGATCGTTATAAAATTCGCCAACTTGGTGGGTTTGTTGGTAAAAGTTTGGCTCGAGATGTGGCAAGCTTTGCAATTTATTTGCCTCAAGAAGTCGGGTTAGAAAAACTTGCTGACGTTTTTGTTGTTGGGCTAGCAGGAGGGGTTTTTGACCCAGGCCACCATAAAAGTGAAAAGGATGAAAAATCGAAGAAAAAAGAAGCAGATGTCGTGCTTCTTTCTGCTGATCTTATTGATAAAAAGCTGATTGATCAGGGACTTATGATTGGGGAAACTCTCAATAAGGTTAGGGAAGTTGTTAACCAGCCGGCGAATGTGGCAACGCCAGAATATATGGTCAAGTTTGCCAAAAGAGTGGCTGCCGAAAATTCTCTAAAAATAGAAGTATTTTCCGAAAAACAGGTCAATGAAATGGGAATGGGAATTATGGCATCGGTTGCCCGCGGTAGCGAAGAGGATCTTTATTTTGTGGTCATGAGGTATTTGGGTGCAGGTTCTGCGGGGCCAACCCTTGCGATTGTTGGCAAAGGAATTACTTTTGATTCCGGTGGCATTTCTATAAAACCTGCCGATTCTATGGAATGGATGAAAATGGACATGGCAGGGGCTGCTGCTTGTTTTGGTGCCATGGAAGTAATTGGCAAGCTAAAACCTAAAATTAACGTGGTGTGTGTTTGTCCGCTTACCGAGAATTTAATTTCTGGAAAAGCCAGTAAGCCGGGGGATGTTGCCAAGGGCTTGGCGGGAAAGACTGTGGAAATTATAAACACAGATGCCGAAGG
>JACPYZ010000060.1 GCA_016195765.1 Candidatus Curtissbacteria bacterium
AAAATGTTGTCTTCTATACAGCAGCCATTGTGCTTGCCCAAAATAATTTTGGAATTGCGAGTTTTACTTGGGCAGTCCTGTTAAGAGGCTTAGTGGGGCTTCTTTTAATTTATATTATTTCTCCATGGAAGCCAACTTTATCAATTGATAAAACAATTTCAAAAAAGTTAATTTCCTTTGGTGTGCCATTTCAGTTAAACAGTATATTGGCTTTATTAAAAGACGATCTTTTAACTATTTTGCTTGGTAAAATATTAAGCTTTACCCAGATAGGATATTTGGGTTGGGCTCAGAAATGGTCGTTCACCCCTCTTAGGTTCTTTATGGATAACTTGATTAAAGTTACATTCCCCGCATATTCAAGGTTGCAGGATGAAAAAACTCATCTTAAAAGTGCCATAGAGAAATCATTATTTTTTGTTACTTTTACTGTATACCCAACAGTTGTTGGGATTCTTGTAATTGCTCCAATTATTGTTAACTTGGTACCAAAGTACCAAAAATGGGAAACCGCTATTCCTCTTCTATATTTCTACGGAATTAACGCGATTTTTGCAGCAGTAAACACAACCCTTACTAACATATTATTCGCTCTGGGCAAACCCAAAATCATCTTAAAGTTGATGGTGTTTTGGACCATACTTACTTGGTTGCTTACATTTGCTCTGTATAAATTATTAGGTTACCAGGGTGTTGCAATTGCCTCAGCGCTAGTTGCAGCTTCCACAAGCATTACTATTTATTTTGTTAAAAAAGAGGTAAATATTTCCGTAATTTCTAGCGTTAAAGTTCCCTTACTGGCATCAATTGTAATGTACTTTGTACTGTCGTATCTTCAAAGGCATCTAGGTTCAAGCGTTTTAAGTTTAGTATCAATTATTCTGACGGGGGTTATTATATATTCCGCAATGCTTTTGGCCTATTATAGATCAAAGCTTATTGCAGATCTAAAAGTTGTTGTAAACACAATTTTGAAAAAAGGTTAAACAACTTCAAATATCACTGTACCGTTATTTTCAAAAACTTTTTTTAGATAATTTCTACCACTTGTTTTAAAATGTTGAGTCTTTGGTATGTAAATGTAGTTGATCTTATTATTTTTTAAGGCTTGCTCTACGGTTTGGTCATCATCGTTTGTAAATACAATTTTCTCAACAGCTTCTCGTGCTTTTGTATCTTGACCGTGGTCGCGAAGTACGCCAGCGCCAGAAAGAAATAATCGTCTGTTTGTTAAAAAAGTTACATACATAAACGGTTCATCTTCTGCCATCCAAGGCTCAACGATAATCTTAGAGTTTGAGGGAGTATTATTCTTTATATAGTCAAAAGCCGCAAGTTGCTCATTATCAATCCAAAAACCAGTCTTGTTGGAAATATTTACAAAGTTTTGGGCGCCTTCGTGCATAGCGCGAGCCGTGGTTAGAATTAAAATTATGGCCAGAATTAACCCGCCAACAACCCTAGGAAACTTTGAGCCCCAATAATATATGGCAAGAGAAGAATAAACAGCACTAACAATAAAAACAGAAATTAGAAATTGAATGGTATTCGCGCCACCTGTACTTTGGTAGAAAAAAGAACCAGCAAACAAACTAATTGTAATTGCAGAAATCAAAAAAATATTGAGTTCTTTGGGAAATAGTTTTAAAGATTTTTTAGTTTGAAAAATACCCAAAATCACTGTACCGAATAAAAATGTAAAGTACATTAAAACAGAAAATATCTCAAGTAAAATAACCATGAAATAATTTCGGCTAGCAAGATTGTTAATTCTTAAATAATCTAATTTAGAAATTCCCAAATCCTTATGTTGCAAAAAATTTTCAAATCTCCATGTTCCGTTAAAAAAAAGCCCACCAGCATCGCGATTATTAGGCAGGTAATATGCAATTGATATAAAAAGAGCGAGAAGCAGTGGGATTAACATTTTAAAGCGACGCTTAAATATAAAATAGACACCAACAAACGCCAGGCCGGAGATGGCAAAAATTCCTGTATATACCTTAAAACCAACAAGAAGGCCCATTAAAATTGCCATTAAAGTTCCCGTATAAAGATCCTTTTTCCTTGTCCAAATACAAAAAAGACAAATACCGGCAAAAAGTATCAAAATAGAAAAAGCCCGTGGTGGGCCAGCTAACAATTTTGTGGCATCGTCGATTATGGTTACATCAAAATTCAGCCCCTTACCTCGAAGCAGTAAAAGTAAATACAAGATATCTCCACTGGCGTACAAAAATATTGCAAGCCATGCCCCGAATTTTTTCCCAAGCCCAATAATATTTGCGAGTACAAAAGCCGTGCTTCCAAGAAGAACAGTAACGATTAAACTCATATATTGGAATTGAACTTTTACAAAGTCTAAATTAAAAAGTTTTGAAATGTTTGCGGAAACCAAATTAGAAAGATAATGGTAGTTTTTTACTAAAACACCACTCATACCCGGTTCAAATGGGGGAAAGTTCTGTGTTAGCTCATTTGTTAAAGAAAGATGGTAAATTGCGTCAGGTACACCCCGGCAACAAAAATAAAGACCGCCAGATTCACGTACACCAATAAACCATACAGCGGATAAATTTAAAACCACGCCAACCGTAATTATTAAAACAATAAGAGGGTCAAGTCTTAAATGAAATCTAATTGTGCGCGGTTTATATAAAAAGACAAAAAGTGCAATGTTAACGGCGATATAGATATAAGCCAAAAATGGCATTCCCATTAGTCCGAAAATATATGCTTGAACTGCCCAAGCCACTATTCCTAAAGTTGAACCGAGAACTACTTTTTCCTGTGGTTTAAGATCATGAATAAAATATAGAAAATTTAACCCCGGTGCCAAAAATGCAAAACAAGCAATCAGAATAAAAAAAGGTAAGGAAAGCAAAGAAGACATTTAAGTATCTTAGATACTTTTTATTGTATCGCAACTTGCGACATAACGTCGCCGACTTGAATCTTGTCAACAACCTCAATTCCTTTGACTACGTCTCCGAAAATTGTGTATTGCCTTGGCAGCGGGTTGTCAGCAAGCATGATAAAAAATTGACTACCATTTGTGTTAGGGCCGGAGTTAGCCATAGCAACAACTCCTCTCTTGTAATCACGGTTTACGGGCTCATCATCAAACTTATATCCAGGGTCACCGGTTCCGTTTCCACTAGGATCGCCTCCTTGTATAACAAACCCTTCGACTCTACGATGAAACGTTAAGCCGTCATAAAAACCATCCTTGGCAAGCACCATAAAGTTTGTTGCCGCAAGTGGGGCTTCGGAAGAAAGCTTTATAACAATATCACCGTATTTGGTTTTAATAACAGCCATTTTTCCGTCAATTTCCGACTTAGCAAATGGTGTCGGTGCAGCTGTATAAGTTTTTTTCATTTTTGGTTGTCCACTTGCTTCACTTGGACTCGCTGTAGCCTGACTAGTTGTTACAGAAGTTGAAGCAGATGGGCTAGCATTACCATTATCACTTGGCTTAGCGTTAAATGCAAAAACCATGGTGCCAACCAAAACAACAATTACAATACCAAAAATTATCCAAGCAGTTGTTTTCATAAGGGTAAGTTTAAAAAAATCCAAGCATTAATGTCAACGTAATTATGCAAAAAAGAAAGTATAATTTGGTCATGCTTAAATTACTTAAAAAGAAGTTGCCGATTATTTTGATT
>JACPYZ010000044.1 GCA_016195765.1 Candidatus Curtissbacteria bacterium
ATCGGCGAGACATCAAGTGTGCCTACAATCACAACAAATTCTTGGGAGATGACAATGGCAGGTGACCCACTTGACCCCAAAGCAATCGCGGCAGAGCTACCACCATTTGTCTTAAAAAATTATGGCACCGCGCACGGTCTCTGGCTCAAAGTCTACGAAGATGATAAGAGGCTTGCAAGTGGCGGTGAACCCGTAGAAACAGTTCGGTTCAGAAGGCCTCCTTATTATACTTGCGATTTTGAACACCCAAACACCAGAGATTTAGTCACAAGAAGAGCCGCCCAGCGAGGTGAGCTTGACCTTATTATTGATCCAGAAAGTCCCAGAGTTGTGGGTATACCAGCCGGAAGAGCCATATTCATAATCGCAAAAGTAAAAAGACAAGCAGAAATCACACTCGAAGAAATTGCTGCCTCAACTTATCTCGACGAAGACCCGCCTGTATTACGAGTAGAGGATAATACCGTGGAACGAGTTTTGGCGAGTCTTCCAGCTTTTCTAGCAGAACACTTTCCAAGTACCCAAAATGTTCCCATTAATATTTACGACCGCGCCTATGGTAATCAAATGTTAGCAGCCGCGCCTTACGCCAAATTAAAATTGGAAAATGGTCTTCTGGTGTATCAACCTAAACCAGAATAGCTTCTTATTAAATACTTACTGTCCCAAGCGTGGTACCCAAGCTTCTTAACTACCACCTCAAGCTCATCACGGACCCCATCTTTCCATAGTTCTCCTAAGAAAGCTCCAGCGCGAGCGCTAAAAAACCATTCTTGGCCATAAGTTTTCTGCAAATAATCCTTAAATTGTGCCGCACCAATCCAGGCACGCAAGTAGTCTGCGCTATAAAAATAACCATCCATATCGTTCAGATACTTCTCTCCGCTGTGAACAAATCCGGTTGTACGCTGGAGAATCTTGGCATAAATCTCGGGGCCTTTTTGCAAGGTGCCACCCGAAAATAACTGGTATTCGTACAAGAATTTTCCTATATAGCGCCTAAGAAGCATTAAATTAACAAACTTTGCCTGCATCTTAATCCTCTCACCGATTTTTAAATCTACACCGAGATACTTCTTAAGCCAAGCAGGTTCAAAAACCAAATCTTCAAGAATAAATGCATACATTTCTGTCAGTGCGTTTGAACGCGAAAGAATCTTATATGTTTGTGGCATCGCAGGGTCCTCAGACGCCGCGTGCAGTGCGTGTCCGCCCTCATGAAACATCGCCTCATAATCTTGCTCACCACCAATGGGTTTAATTACCAAATGCACTTCTTGCGGAGGATTGATCCAATAGCAAACTGCCCTCGGGTTCTTCTTGGTCCGGTCAACATCGTCTATTTTAATTTGAGAAAGTAGGTTGCCAAAACCCATATCACGAGCGTAGCGTTTAAATGTTGAAACAATTTTTTGGGCAGGGTAGTTGTCATCAAACATGGAAATAGATCGCAAATATAGTAGGTGAGTGGAACGTAAATTTTCAAAAGGCTTGCCAAGAAGATCAAGGCTAACTTTTTTCATAGACTGGTTCCAGACAGAATCAGTGTCTTTTAAAATACGATTAACTACAGCTTCAAATTGTGCGTAGTCTATACCTTTAGACTTAGAAGCAAAATCCATATACCCATTCCAGCCCATAGTTTTGAGGAGTCTTATTTCATCTTTCAGTAATTTTAGCTCTCGCGAATTCGCCTTTTTTATAATCCTAATAGATAAATCGTCAAAACGCTCACGGCGGGAAAAATCGGTTTCTTTGGCAATAAGTGGTGCAAGTTGGTAGTAAGAAACAGCTTTGCCATCAACCTTAACCGTAGCCTTTGAGAAAAACGTTCCAAGCAGGTCAGTGCGCCCCGCAAGCTTCTGGCCAATTAGACATCCAACTACGAAATGACTAATCTGTCATCGGTTTCCAGCTCTTGCAAAAACTTGGAAATCTGCGCTTCAAGCTGTTTTATTGTTAGCATTCACAAATTCTACTGTACGCAGCCATAAATATCCACATATTTGAAGCTATAAGCCCGCCAAAGGCCCGTAAACGGCTTTAGCCTAATACAGTAGGCTAATTGGTCATCCACTCCAGTTATAAACACATCAAAATCGATTTAAAAAACTCTTATTGGAACAAACAGGGGACGAATATATCAAAAATGACAAGACAAAGTTTAAGGAAACATGAGCCACAAAAGGTGCAGTAATTGTTAATTTTAAATAAAGATTCGGAATTTATACGTAATAAGCTTTTCAGGCTCCTCTCCCTCCCTTGGCCTCGGTTCACGTCGCAAAAGTATCATTGTGCGACGCTATACAGATAAATAAAGTCAACCCTCCATTAGGGAATATTAAGCCGTTATTTCCTTGAGTTGATGTCCAAGTACTGTAACAAACAACCATTTATAGCCTTTTAGACCCCTTCCCCGAAAAGGTCAAAAAACCACTTCTCCGGACACATTTAGCAGTCCAGCACCAACCCCGCCAGATTTTAAAAAGATATAGTCTTATAATGTAGTAGAGCAAGCCTACTCTGCGATGAACAAGCACACTATAGTTTTCCACATCCTACAGCGCATATGTTTATAGGCACATATAACAAGGATCTTCCCAACAACGTCGTTTTTTCACAGCACTAATTTTCACGGAACTATAACTGTATCAGACTATATCACCCTATTCTTACAATCACTCCTCCACTCCTCCTTTTCCCGCAAAGTTTTTTAAAGCTAATCCGAAGCTAATTTGTAGCTAAATTTTTATGAATAATTTATGGAAAACTTGTACTTTTTACCACTACCCCGAAGATTATTATAGGCTGTGAATTAGCCCCATCTAGTGGATACAACAATTACTAAAAACACTGCAATTGCAACCGCCATGTGTTCAAAAACAATTCTAGGTTTTAGTCTCTCTTGAAAATAAAACTGCGACAGGCCCAGCAAAACGTACATAATGGTGGCCATGGCAAGGGCAGAATTAATAGCAACTGTAGGCCAAAACGACAATGCTATTGCAAATTCCACGTTTACAAGGGTTAGGCAAAGTGCAAAGTTAAAGACTCTTTTGGAAATAAAATCTTCGAGTTCGTAAGACCATAACCCCACCAAATAAAGCGGCCAAACAATCACGCCTATCCCTATTGCGTTTAAGTAAAATGGCAAGTGCAAAGAAAAAAGCACATTACCCAAGAAAAATGTAGAGAGCAGCGAGAACAGTAAGCCTACGGCGTGGGCTGCCCTAAGAAGTGCAATCGTTCTTATGGCGGCGACATTGTAAATGTTCGAGGTCAGCATCAACAGGTAGATTGAAATACCAAACATAAAAGCAAAAGGCACCCGAGTGAGCCATCTCACCGGTAATAGGAAGTAAAAGAGCGATGCCCCAGCAACAAAGTAAGCAGGCAATAAAAGAAGCAGAAAATATTTGACGCCAGACAATTCTCCCCAAAGCGCGAATATTGACAAAAATATGGTAGCAACTGTCAGCGCCCCGATTGTTTGGTACCTTAAGGATTCCCCAACCGTCTGCGACGCCAAAAGCAAAACTGCCAAAACAAGCGACATAAAAATGAATCTTTGCCTTTTGTTAATTTCTAAAGAAAAAAGTCCTTTTATTCTCCCCTTTTGCGGACTTTGAGGCGTTATCTGGTTTTGTACTAGTTTCTTACTTCCTCTTCTAAAAAACTTCATACGCGATCGTTACTTTTCAAATAATGAACAATTGCAACTGCCAGTGCGTCTGCCGCATCGTCTATAAACCCTTTTGCCGGTTTTGCCAGCTTCCTTTTTCCTAAATACTTCATCACCGATTTCTGCACGGCTTTTTTATCAGACTTACCGCTACCTGTTAACGTTAATTTAACTCTCAAGCCTTGGTATTCAAATATGGGAATACTATGGGCTGCTCCCGTCATAAGAACCACTCCGCGAGCCTGGCCAACCGTCATCGCCGTTCTTGAATTGATCCCAAAAAATAGCTGTTCTATGGCAATGCAATCTGGTTTATAACGCCTGAGGAGTATCTGCATATCTTTTTGGATACTCCACAATCGGTTTGGCATTTCCATTTCTTTGGGGGTAACAACGCAACCATATTCAATGAGGGTGAGTACTCTCTTTGCTTTTTCGTCTACTTCTATGACTCCGTAACCAGTTGTTGCTGTTCCCGGATCAATTCCGAAGATTATCATGGATAAAAGAGTACCACAAAAAACAATTGTTAGTTAAACTTAAAATCAGTCCTCGGGGCTCGGACCATCATACTCGACTTCGTCTTCTTCTAAACGACGAACGGGTTTCTCGCGTGTTGCTTCTTCAACAACATGGGCAACCAGCCCAGGCACTCTGGCAATTATGAAAATGCCCTTCCCTACTTTGGCATCAAAACCCATTTCGCACAAAAGCGCCGCGATTATTCCATCAATATTTAAAGGCAAACTTTTATCCCGAGCCTTAAATTCTGTAGCAATACTCTGTGCAAATTTAAGATATTCACCGTCATAGCCAGTCTCTTTTGCAACTTCAATTAACTTCACCGTTCGTGGATCATCAGCTTTGTAAAGTTTGTGTCCAAAACCCGCCAGTCTTTTGTCTTGAGATTTAAAATCATCAATAACTCCCCCAGCCTCTTTACCAACAAATTCATAAAAGTTTTCCATAGCAGCTTCTATTGCTCCCCCATGATATTCACCGAATGCTAAAACTCCACCTGCAACAGCCGCTTGTACCGGGCTGCCAGCGCTATATATGTTGCGCGCCGCAACAACAGAAGAAGGATTAACCCCGTGGTCTATGGAAATTGTAAGCATTGAGGAAAAAAGCTTTTCTGCCTCTGGGCCTGGCAATTCGCCTTTTAAAGTTAAGTAGATAGCTGCAGCAAAAGATACGTCGGATGCCAAATCGATAAGGTTTTTGCCTCGCACATAAACCTTTTCGTCGCGGTGAGTTGTGATTGCTGTTTTGTATTTTTGCATCCTAACTAATCTTAGATCAAATCTCTTTTTTGATCAAAAGGGGTATATCCTCAAAATTCTCGGCAACGATTACCCCAGCATCTTTCAGTGTTTTGATTTTTTCGTCCATCGAAGCTTCTAGGCCAACAATTGAGCCTGCATGTCCCAAACTTGTATCTTTGGGCAAACTTTCTGCAAATTTACCGGCCAAAAACACGATAAATGGTTTTGTAAACTTACCTTCTTTTATGAGTCTTGCGGCTTCTATTTCGCTACTCCCGCCAACTTCGCCAAAAGCAACCACCACTCGGGTTTCAGGATCCTCTTCAAACATCATCAGTAGCTCTGCAAAACTCGTTCCTGTTAACAAGTCACCACCAATGCCAACAACCGTCGATTGCCCAAAACCACCATTTGTAATGAGCATGGCAATTTCACTGCACATACCACCAGATTTACTAATAACCCCAACTGGGCCTTTACTGAAAACCCTACTAGGGTTGGGACCACCAATCGAACCAATCTTGGCCTCTCCCGGAGAAATTGCTCCAACAGAAGCCGGGCCAAGAACCCGAACTCCATACCTTTTTGCTTCGGCAAGGACTACGGCAACATCAAGAACCGGCATTTTTTCTACAAAAATATGCACAAGAGGAATTTTCGCTCTAATTGCTTCCAGCGCCGCATCTTTGGCCAAAAGTGGCGGCACATAAACCATCGAAACATCAAACTTCCCAACCGCCTCCAGTGCTTCGGCAATAGAGTTAAAAACAGGAACCGTGTCGACCTCCTCTCCTCCCTTACCGGGAGTAACACCAGCAATCACACGCGTGTCATAGTCCAAAAGCTCCGTCGCGGCTTGTGAACCACTTTTGCCGGTTATTCCCTGAATAAGAACTCTGGTTCTACTGCTTACAAGTATTCCCATTATTTTTCCATGCTCCGTTTATATTGTTCTGATAGTTCAACTACACGATGTGCAGCGACAGACATTGGCGTGTCTGGCCCGTATAAATGAATATCAAAGCCTTCTTTTTTTGCAAGCTTTCTCAGCATCTCATAAGCCTGCTCCTGCTTTGGCCCGCCGCGCCTGATAACAATTGGATATTTAACTTTGGTTTTCATTTTCAAAATCGCGTCTGCAAATCCAGAAAGAGTTTCGAATATATCCGTAAAATTAGCAAAAGCACCGCAAACCAAACACCCGGCAAGGCCGTCCTTGGAAAGGGTAATTTTTGTGAGTTTTTCCACCTTTTCCCGCGAAGGATTACCTGAATATTCCGTATAGTTTGCCGGCGCTCCGCCAGCAGCTGCAATCGCATCCATAATAAGAAGCGAGGCACCGCCACCTGATGCCAGAATTGCAATGTCGCCTGGAAACTCAATAAAAGCAGAACCCGCTGAACCTCTGTAATCTGTCTCGTCTATTTTGTGTGCCTGAAGCTCACGCTCAGTAGGTTCCGAACTCGCTGCCCCCTTCGGTAGTACCTCTAAATCTGTGTGCCGCAAAAGGCCGTTATCGTCTAAAATTACCTTGGCATCGATTGCCACCAATTTTCCATCTTTGGTCTTGGCAAGTGGATTAATTTCGACAAGTCGAGCATCGCTTGAACTAAAAGCCAGCCAAAGTTTCTCGACAAAATCAAACGGCAGAGAAATCTTGCGAAAATCCGCTTTTTTGGGCCCAATAGTGGGATCAATACCTACCCTAACCACTTCTTCCCCTTTATGAACCATTTCTTCGATTTCTACCCCACCAGCCTCGCTAAAAAGCATAAAAGGCATCCGACTTATGGTGTCATAGGTAATCGAAACATAATATTCCTTTTCCAAATCAACTTTGGAAGCAACGACAATGTATTTCACTTTTTCTCCACCTTCAGCTGGGAATTCTTTACCTAAATGTTCTTTAGCAAATTCAAGAAGTTGAGCTTCCCTGGAAATAATCACGATTCCGCCATTTTTACCCCGTTTTCCAGAAAGAACCTGAACCTTGGCAACAACGGGGAATTTAAGTTTTAGCCTCGCTTTTTTGATATCTGCAAGATTTTCACAGACCACAAAAAAGGGGCTTTCTATGCCCGCTTTCTGTAAAAGCTTATGACCTTCAAATTCGAATAGCTTCACTTTGAAAAGATTAAAAGCCCATATGGATGGGCTTACTTTGGCAATTCTATCATAAATTAGCTTTTTGCAGTATGCTTAATTTAAAATAGTCAGATGGAAATTCGCACAGCAAAAACGACCGATGTTGACAAGATTTTAGCACTCCAGACACAAGTCTACCGCACAAAA
>JACPYZ010000015.1 GCA_016195765.1 Candidatus Curtissbacteria bacterium
TCCTAAAAATGTTAAGTATTGTTAAAACTAAAACCGGCAATATTAAAAGAATAAAAATAGTAATAACAGCGGGAACCAAGGTAACTAAATGCGCTCGCAAAAGTAAGACAATAGCTTCTCCCTCTTCTTGAGTTTCAAATTGAACTCCCTGAGGGTTAAGCGCAAATGTCGAAAAAGGATTTTTTGTCGAAGGTACGTTTGGATCCACGCGTTCATTTTACGCTAAAAGCTCCAAAAGATTAAGCTTTAGTCGCGAACAAGCACCCGGGAAAGCTTATCACGATAAACTTCTTTAAATTTCGAGTCACAGCTCCAATCAGAAACGTTTCTAACAAGCGCCGATCGAACTCCGTATTTATCAAGTAACGAACAATCGTTCCCCTTTGCAATTTCAAGGTAATCGCGAAATATGTAGCCACCACCAGCATTTCGCCACCCGGTCATCCTGCCGTCCATAAAAACTTTCTGTTCTGGGTATTGCCAATCAATAAAGCCTCCCCAAGCGTAATCGTTATAAATATTTTTGTATGGGCCATTCTTTTCCATAAATGCAACAGCACCAGCCGGGTACCCACCTTCTACAAAAGCAGCAGTCAGCGTACTGCCCGTCACCACACTTAAGTAAAAGCTCAAGCCCGCCACTAGAAACGCTGCCGTTATGCCAATATAAACCGGGAAAAGAGCCATCAAATCCCCTTCAAACTTCGCTTTTATTGGGAAAAAATTGGCAACCATAAAGATAAAAGCAGCCGCCCAAAAGAAATCAAAATAAACACCTAAAAATGGCAACGTAAAAAACATGGCAGAAAGAAGCATCCACGCAACTGGAACTTTTTTAAAGTTAACAAACCAAAAGAAGATAAAAATCAGAGCAGAAACGAGGAAAATAACATTTTCGGGAAAGAAAAATACTATGCTCAACCACTCAGCGATTGAAAAGTACATATTCAAATAAAATGCATCGCCTATAACAGACTGCCATAGGCGCAACCCAAATGGCGTCACCAAAGTGGCCATAAACAACAATGCCGCAAGTATCAAGAACCTGCGCAAACCCCTCTTGTCACGCTTATAATTTGTTAATTTTTCAATCGCCACGAACAATCCAAAAAAACCTAAGCCAATCAAAAATCCATTATGAAAATTCGCCCAAGTAAGAAAGAACAAAATCCAAAACACAAAAGATTTAAAACTTAAATAAAATCCTTTTTTTAAAAGCACAAGCATTAGAGAAAACATAAAAAACGAGATCATGTGGGGCCTGATTGCCAAATTACTTCTAGCAATAACTACACCCAAACAAACAACCAAAAAAGTCAAAAGATTAAGTCTTCTTGGCATCATCAAAACAACACCAAACGCCCCTAACAACCCAAACAAAAGACCAGTTGTCATCAAGCCCAAATAATTTATTAAAATGGCAACAATTATTTGATAAACAAAATAGGAATTTCCCCACATGTAACCTGGCATGGTCCAAGAAAAAGTATCCGCTTTAATCACCTCGCCGGTTCTTAAAAAATGTTCCCCTATTGCCATATGCCAACCCAAATCCGGGTCAACACTAAACTTCGAAAGCAGAAAAAAACTAAAGATAAAAATTAAAAAGTGGTACTTATATTGGAGAATTCTTCTCACTTGTCGTAACCATTGGCTTTATCGCGCAATTCACCCATAGAATATTGATTGCCACCCCAACAAGAAGTTGTCACCGGGATTATTCTCCCAGAATCAGCATCGTTATGGCTTCTGACAATGTTGGCGTTCAGAATATCCGCCATTTCTTCTTGTGTAAGCCACGGGCTATTTCTACCGCATTTTCCAGAACTACTAGAATAACTCTGCGTATACCAACCCTTATAAAACCATGGGGATCCTGCCTTTTTTTCGAAAGCATCAGCAGTCCAGCAATCTTTTGATCCGCAGCCCGTATCCCAACCTGAATTATTCAAATACCCCCCAGTTGTCGAAGAATATTGTGCACTTGGCCCACCATCAAGAACCCACCCTTTTGTGGCATTCACCGCTTCTTCCCAAGCACCACCTTTATTGTCATTTTTATAAACCTGGCAACCTTCATCTGCACAAATCGGGTTTGCCCCATTGTTTGTGTATCTGAGTGCATAAGTTCTGGCAGCCACCGCCTGCGCTTTCAAAGCTTCCATCGGGAAAGAATTTGGCATCTCGTAAATCCTCTTCATATAAGTGTCAAAACTCATACTGCCATAACCATTAACTGTAATATTCCCGGGTTCAGAATAATCTTTTTTAAGAGAAGACCCTGGGTAATAATGAGAAAGTATATCTTCGGCCTTTTGCCCACCATCTGCCCTACCTTTTGCACCATATTGACTCATCCCATTACGGTGGGTATAAGCCCCAAAAGAAAACCCAGCAAATGCCGGAGAAAATCCAGGGTTAAAAGAAGGTGAGGCGTTAGGGTCATCCGCCAGGGGCACGTCACCAACCGAAGTTGTAAAAGTTCCGCTTTTTGCCGAAACGATTTCTTGTTGCCTTGCAGAAAGTGCCGCAATCTTACCTTCGATCTCGCTTTGGAAAGATTTAGCCTTGGCAATTTCACCTTTCAAAAATTGCGACTGTCTGTTCACCTGCTCTTGCGAAGCCGCAAGTCTCTTTTTATCATCTGCAAGTTTGGCAATCTTTTGGGAAATTTCACCTATTAAGGATTTGTCTTGCAAACTATTCTGCTGCTGAAAAGCAATTTGTTTTAAAGTTGTTGTGGCATCACCAGAAGCAAACAATGTCAAAAGCGGAATATCAACGTAGCTACCGATGTAAAAGTTACGGACAGTTCTGGCAAGTACCTCTTTTTTAAACGAAAGATCATCTTCACTTTTTTGCAAATCTTTTTGCAAAACTCCAATTTTGGCAACAATTGCATTAAGTTGTTCATTTAAACTCTTGACCTGTCCTTCAAGAGGCGTCGTCGCCTTTTTAGAAAGATCTAGCTGATTTTGCAAATCGTTTATCTGGTTCTGTAGCTGCTGGTACTCATCCTCTGCCCGAACTGGAATCACATTAAAAATAGATGTGATAACAACTAGGGATAAAACTAGGGCAAGAAGCTTTCGCATGGAGTTCAAGACATTTTACTACACATTACTGAATTCGTTTTACAAGCACTAAACCCAATGATAAACTGAAGTCAATGCTGTCCCTGAAAAAGTTATCCACTATTTTTTTAGCAATACTAGCCTTGTTGATCATAAGCCCTAAACCAGCTTTTGCCGGCATCGAATACGAAACAGACCCAAAGGTAGTTGATGAAAATACTCCAACTGCAAAAATCACACTAAAAGGCTTAATCGCTGTTGACTATCATATCTGTTTAGGCTGGATAAACGCCTTTAACGATTGCGACAAAAATAACGACATAAAAATTAGACCTAGTGATATCCAAAACGGCGTATATTCCTTCACTGTGTGCGGCGGCCGAGGTCATACTGGCCCCACCGATCCAATAACACTAAAAAATGACGCCAGAAATCATTGTGGTGCAAACGATTATTTCCATGCTCATTCTTACGACTTTGACGTTGAACCCAGTAATGGCCAAACCTTTAATGGTCATTTGCCAGTTGCAATTGCCAAACCAAAAGTAACTCTTTCAACAATGACCCCAAGAATAAATGAATCTTTTCAACTAACTCTCGCCGGAACGCGCCGACCGTCAGATAGCAGAGAAAGAAACGAATACAACATAGAAATAAATGGCACAAGAATAAAAGGGCTAACAAATGGTGATCAGCTTGTTGCAACTTCTGGTAATAATCCGTCAACTTCTACCATTCCTGGCCTACCAACGGGAGATCATAACCTTGTAGTTAAAGTCGACAAAGACGACGTAAACTGTAGTGAAGACCAAGGATGGTGCAGTGTCGATCGCGTTGTCGCCGGCTTCCATATTCATTTTAATGAAAACGGCAGCGGCACTATAACAGAAGGCACAGGCGCAGACATCGCAACATCTCCAGGAAGAAACCCTTGCTCAGCACATCCAGAATCCAGAGAGCCTGCAACACAATGCCAAACAGCCTTGGGTAGTATTCCAATAGATGCCAAAGGTTTTACCCAAAAAGTGCTTTCAATCTCGCTGGGCCTTGCAGGCGGAATCGCCTTAATTTTTATGGTTTATGGTTCAATTAAGATTCTAATTTCCAGCGGTGATCCTAAAAAAGTCGGTGAAGGCCGAGAAGTCATCGTTGCTGCAGTTACCGGATTGCTATTTTTGATCTTCTCGGTTCTTATCCTAAAATACATCGGGTTAACAATTTTACCCACAAATCCTTTTTAATTAGCCTGTGCTATTATAAATTTAGTGAAAAAGCTTGCTGTTTTACTCACGCAAATCGTCTCAATATTATTCTTCCCATCAATAACCTTTGCCGAAGAGTCTCCCAAACCCACCCCAACAATTCCGCCACCAGACTTACCCAACAGTCCTGCCACTAAATTCACAAGCGCTGCAAACCTTCCGGCGGCAATAATCAACACGTTCGTTTACCCATTTCTGATAATCCTAGTCTTCCTGACCGTCTTCTACATCATCAGAGCAGGGATTCAATTTGTAAGATCAAGTGGTGATCCTAAGGTGGTAGCAGATGCCAGAAGCCGTTTAATTTTTGCGCTCGTTGGTTTAACAATCATTATTCTTTCATACGCCATCACTCAACTTATAGACAAGCTAATTTTGGGAGGCACAACAGTATTTAAATGAAAAAATTATTAATTGGCTTGATTAGCTTGTTTATTATTTCCACGACATCTGTCTATGCCGTTCTTGAAGATGGAACAGAAGGTGGAGGAGGCGGTTCTGGACCAACACCGGTTTCCATTAAAGGCAACTTTTCACCCGCTGGCCGTTTCGATAATATCGCCCAAATTTTCAGCGATCTTTTTTACATCATGGAAATAGTCGGCGGCGTTATGGCCATAATCTTCGTCATTATTGGAGGTATCAAAATGGTCACAGGCGCGGGCGACCCTAAAGCGCTTGAAAGTGCTCGCTCCACCGTAATCTATGCGCTTGTTGGTCTTTCTGTCATTGCACTTGCATTTGTACTAGTCCAAGTACTTCAATATATCTTGAGATCTAATATTCCAATCAACAAATGAAGCAACGAATCAAAAGAACACTACTTAGTCTGGCCATTTACTCGTCATTTGTCATTTGTCAGCTGTCATTCGTCCCATCTCCCGCCTTTGCTCAGCTGTGTCCCCCAGAAGCACCAAATTGCAATAATCCGGCCACCCAAACTAATCCAATCGGCACAGTCGATACTCCAGGCGGGAGCCTGCCAACTGTAAAAAACCCCAACACTTTTGTTGCTAACTTTATTCGCACTTTAATCTTGCTAATATTAATAATCGCCTTTGTAATCGCGACTATCTGGATGATCATTGCCGGCATGCAATTTATATTTGCAGGTGGGGACCCCAAGAACATTTCTACTGCCTGGAGTCGTATTTATTGGGGCATAATTGGCTTAGTTGTGGTTCTCGCTTCTTTTGCTATAATCAAAATGGTTGAGACTTTTTTCAATGTTCAAATCATTTCAAACGGTCTCACTCTTCCAAGAATTTAAAAGGAGGTGATAAAGTATGCTTAGAAAATTTAAACGGGTTATTCCATTTATCGCTCCGGCTTTATCGCTTGCCGTACCTGCTGCCGCAATGGCAGAACAATTAGTACCTGCAGAACTCGTAAACACCAACAACATCGTCGTTGTTATCAGATCAATTATTAGGTTCATCCTTTTGATTGCTTTTGTCATCGCCTTTATTATGCTTTTGGTTGGTGGTATCCGCTGGATCTTAGCCGGTGGAGACGAAAAATCAGTAGAAAAAGCCAGAAACACAATAACCGCCGCACTTATTGGTCTAGTTGTTATCCTAGTTGCCTATGCCTTAATCAGATTAGTTGAAACATTCTTCAACGTTTCAATCATTTCTGGTCGAGACTTCAGAGTTCCTGTTGTCGAACAACCTACTCAATAAAGGTAAATGGGCATTGTTTTTCTTATAGTCGCGTACTTAGCGGTCTTCGCGTCGCCAGTTATGGCCGACCAAGGGCCAGCTACTATCAGTGACGTGACAGAAGTCATCAGACGTATTATTGCGGTTCTTGCCCCCGCAGCTGCAATTGCCTTTTTCATTATGGCCATTTGGGGTGGGTTTAAATTCGTAAAATCCCGCGGTGAACCTAAGTTAGTTGAAGAAGCCAGGCACATCTTTCAATATGCCGCGATTGGTGCAGCTTTAGTGGCCGCATCGTGGCTAATTTTGGTACTTATTAAGAACCTAACAGGTTGTGACGTCACAACCATTAGCTTCTCCAACTGCTAAACACTCTTTGTTGATTTTGATGGGTGGATTAGAACTCAGTTTGCTGAGTTCGCATGGCACTGTATATACTAGAAATAACTTTCAGTCTGCAATGAAAATTAAATCTTTTTTACGAGCTTTCGTCCTCGTAGTTTCCCTACTTCTCACTTCTCACTTCTCGCTTATGACCGTTTATGCAGCTTCAGCTCCCAACCCGCAACCATGTAAAAATCCAGAAACAACCGAACTAGTAGACAATTACCTAATGGGTGACAATGGTAAA